>JAESTY010000195.1 GCA_016763355.1 Immundisolibacteraceae bacterium | reverse complement strand
TGACGGTATGAAAACGAATTATTAGAAATTCGCTTTCATACCGTTTTAGCAGCAGCTAATCAGCAGCTGCAAGGGTTAATCCTCCTAAATCGGGCTGTTAGCTCAGTTGGTAGAGCAGCTGACTCTTAATCAGCGGGTCGAGGGTTCGAATCCCTCACAGCCCACCATTTCCTTTTTAAATCAACGTCTTACAAGCTGACGAAATCTCACCGGTAATAAACCGGTAATACTCTAGCCGTTTTCCGCTCCTGGAATCTGTAGCCTCCTCAGGCTAGTCCCAATTTTAATAGGTTTTTTTTCCAGTTAAAGACCAGAGACCCATTTGTGTTTTTCGGTTATTTTTGCCTCTGCTCGACCCCCTTCAGTGCTGGTAACAAATGTCCCCATAAAACCGGCGTAACTCACTATTTGAGTTAGGGATTTGATTGTTTTAACGCTTCATATAATGCCTAACTTGCCGCTAGTTCTGCGTGGAAGGCCCTGCAAAAGAGGTCTCGGAGTTCTAGATGGCAGGCATATTTGCCAAATTGAGGAGTTGGAATGACTATTCGCACAAAATTATTGGTGGGGGCCATGGTGCTAGCGGTGGTGCCAGTACTGTTGTCATCTGGGATCACCGGCTGGCAGGCATACCGCAGTGCCCAACAGGCCCTGGTAGCGCAGGCCGGGGAGCGCCTTGTATCAATGCGGGAGATGAAAAAATCCCAGGTTGAAGGCGCTTTTAAAAACATCACTGATCAGATGTTGAGTCAAACTCAAAGCAGGATGACCATCGATGCCATGGTTGAGTTTGGTCGTAATTATCTGGAATTTGAATATGTGGTGACTAACTCTCCGGAAGAACAGACCAAACAGCGCAAAGCAATCAGTCGCTATTATCAACAGGTGTTTAGTGATTCATATCAGCAATTAAATCCGGGTAGAGATAGCCTAAACGTAGAAAAATACGTTTCAAATCTGGATAAAGATGGCGTTGCGGCGCAATATTTTTATATGGTTAATACCGAGTTTGATCTCGATAATAAAGAAAAATTTGATAAGGCGCAGGACGGTACTGGCTACACCTGGTTTCACGGCGACTTCCATCCGATTTTGCGGGATTATCGGCATAAATTCGATGTTTATGATATCTACTTTGTTGAGCCTGAAAACGGTATCGTGGCTTACTCGGTTCGAAAGGAGATTGATTACGGTACTTCACTATTAAGCGGTAGTTTCCGTGATTCTGCGCTCGCTGACGCGTTTCGTCAGGCCATGGCTACAGATAGCCATGACAAGGTCATCATTACTGATATGAGCGCTCATATACCCAGTTTGGGCCAGCAGTCGATATTTATGGCTGCGCCAATTTTCGAGGGTTATCAAAAGGTTGGAGTGCTGGTGTTTCAGCTTTCAGCTGACAAGATTGGCCGGATGATGACCGATGGTGAGCGTTGGCAGGAGATGGGCCTGAGTACCACCGGTGAAAACTATATCGTCGGTGCAGATAGTGTTATGCGCAGTCCGAGCCGGTTTTTTCTTGAGCAGCCCGAGAGCTACCTTGAGTCGGTGATTGATCCAGCTTTAAAACAGCTGGCAGCGGCCCAGGGAACTACGGTGGGACTGCAAAAGATCTCTACTGAAGGCGTAGAGAGTGCGCTTCAGGGCAATAGCGGTTTTAAGACTTTTGCAGGCTATAGTGGTAACCAGGTGATGTCAGCCTTTACTCCGTTAGAAGTGCCTGGTCTTGATTGGGTGATACTTAGTGAAATCGGCCTGGATGATACCCTGTCAGCTACTATCGGTTTACGCAACGATATAGTGATAACGGCGGTGACCATTGTTGTCGTGATGCTCATTATAGGCGCCGGACTCGGTGGTTGGTTTGCTAATAACATTACCAGACCGATCATTAAAATTGTCGAGGCTATGGACGATATCGCGGAAGGTGAAGGTGACCTGACCCGTCGTCTTGATGCCAGTGGCACAGACGAACTTTCGCGGCTCGCGGGTGGCTTTAACCAGTTCATTAGCAAAATTGATAGTTTGGTAGGTGACGTAGCCCTAACCACTAAAAACTTGGTGAATGAGGCTCATTCTCTCGAAGACGTAACGGTGCGAACCACCGCCGACGTCAATGCTCAAAGAGGTGAGACCGAGGAGCTTGGTAATGCGCTAGATGAAGTGTTGGGGGCTGTGAATGCGGTCACGGATAGTGCGGCTGAGGCAGCCAGTGCCGCCCGTGAGGCTGATGTTGAGGCCCGAGAGGGTGATGAGGTGGTGCAAAAGGTGGTTCGCTCCATTGGTTCTCTGGAGCATGACATTCAAAGCACGGCTACAGTGATCGAGCAGCTTAATCGTGAAAGCGATGCGGTGGGCAGTGTTATTGATGTGATCAGTGATATTGCGGAACAAACTAACCTGTTGGCATTGAACGCCGCAATCGAGGCTGCTCGAGCCGGTGAACAGGGCCGAGGTTTTGCGGTGGTAGCCGACGAAGTAAGAACACTGGCGAGTCGAACACAGCAATCCACCGAAGAGATTCAGCAAACTATTAGTCGAATTCAACAGGGAACCAAGTCAGCGGTAAAGGTCATGGCGACCAGCCAGGAGAATGCTCAGGAAGTTGTCAGTCAGGTTCATATTGCTGGTGAGCGATTATCAAGTATTACTGGAGCGGTTGCCAGAATCAGCGATATGAATGAGCAAATAGCGGGCGCTGCTGCCGAGCAATCAGCGGTGATGGAAAACGTAAAAGAGAACGTTAATAACATCAACGCGGTTGCCGAGCGCACTGAAACTGGTGCGCAACAGACCTCAACCAGTAGTGAGCAAGTGATGAAACTGGCAGATAACCTGGAACATCTGGTTAGTCAGTTCAAGTCGGGTTCATCGAGTTAACAATCATAAATTGGATTAACACCCGCGAGCGGAAAATAAAAAGCCCCGCCTGGAGCAATATTCAGGCGGGGCTTTTTGTTGCCCAGGATCGAATCAGTCTGGACTAATTAGGTGGCAGCAATAGAGCCATCAGCCAAACTGAATTGATCCGCCGTTGTACAGCAGTCAGGTGTATTAATCATCGTTGGTTTCCACCTGTTTGCTAACCTGGCCCGATTCTATTTTTGGTGTCCACTGGATTGGCCGTGGCGCGGGGGTCCGTTGAACTGCTGGTTCAGCTGGTTGCTGGTTTTGCGTGCCCGGCCGCGTCTCAATCTGTCCAGCTACTGGTTTGCTAGCAACTTTTGGTGATGGCTGCTTTGTCGGCTCTCTGACATTCTCCGGGGCAGCCTCTACAGGTTTGGGTTTTTTGACAGCAGGAGCTGTCTTAGGCTTAGGCTGTTCAGCAGGAGTTGGTTGATCAATACGCTTGTTGCTCTGAACGCTAGTCTCAGGTTTGTCAGCTACATCAGAAACCGGGCTGACGGGCCTGCTTGGTCCAGGTGTTTGCTGAGTCGATTCCGAAGAAGCTACGTCTGCCTTTTTAGCAGGCTCGAGTTGGGAAATAGGTGCGGCTTGTTCCTCGGGTTGAGGTGCGGGCCGAGCCACAACTTCAT
>JAESTY010000194.1 GCA_016763355.1 Immundisolibacteraceae bacterium | reverse complement strand
CCCATATCTATCAGCGGCGGAATGATGGCTAATGCAGGGGCATCACGCATATCGTCAGTGTCCGGCTTAAAGGTTAACCCCAGAATAGTAATATGCTTGCCGACCTCACCTCCAAGCGCATTCCTGATTTTCTGCACCATTTTGGCTTTCTGCGTCGCATTAACCTCAACAACTGATTCAACGATTTTACAACTGGTACCATGCTCTTGGGCCAACCTAGATAACGCTAAGATATCTTTAGGAAAGCAGGACCCACCAAAACCTGGGCCGGCCTGCAGATTACGTGTGCCTATCCGAGCATCAAGCCCCATCCCAAGAGCAACCGCTGTAACATCAGCACCAACAGCTTCACAAAGTTGGCTCATTTCATTAATGAAACTAATTTTCGTCGCTAAAAATGCATTCGATGCGTACTTAATAAGTTCTGCAGATTCCAAATTAGTCGTGACAAGGGGGATATTATCGCTAATTAACGGCGAATACAGATCTAACAACAACCTCCTCGCCTTCTCAGTTTCTAGCCCTAAAACAATACGGTCAGGCTGCAAAAAATCTTCGATTGCAGTCCCTTCCCTCATAAATTCGGGGTTTGAGGCAACGTCAAAATCCGCCTCTGGATTAAGGCCTTTTATAATTCGCACTACCTGCTTCGCGGTACCAACGGGAACAGTCGATTTATCCACAATCAGGGTATAGCCCTTCAAATTAACGGCTAAATGCTCTACTGCAGCATAAACGTAGGCCAAATCAGCATGGCCGTCAGACTGTCTTGCTGGTGTACCAACCGCCAAAAAAATCAAATCAGCGTCAGCCACTGGCTTCGGGCTAGCAACCTGAAACGACAACCGATCCAATTTCACACCAGACTCAATCAGCAACTCCAACCCCGGCTCATAAATCGGTATAGCCCCTAAATTGAGCTGCTCGATTTTGTGCTCGTCCGTATCGACACAAGTAACCTTAGCACCGAACTTAGCAAAACAAGCCGCTGAGACCAGGCCAACATAACCAGCCCCAATAACAAGCACATTCATTAATTACAGCCATCCATAGTTTAAGAGCCTCTTACGAACAGTAAAACCACACTTAACGATATACACAATTTTTATGAAAACCTGGTCGCTCTAGAGCGCTTAAGATAAACGACGTTAATGCCCGGTAACTGGGTTAGTTTAAAATTCGGCTAAGGCCGCAAAAAACCTCTGAACCCCTCCCTTCAATTTATCCCAAAAACATAATTTGTTAGCACTCACATGATTAAAACAATCAATTTATTAACTGACAATCAGCCACCAGGACATGACCCCATCACCCACCATGCTCATCTAGCATTCAGCTATCACTGCTAGTGAGAAAACTGATATTTAACCTTTATACACCAAGTCTTAGTGCCTAAAGGTTAAATCAGGCCAGTTTAAATTTTAACTACTTATTGTATTTCGATAATAAAATTGAAAGCACTAATTTCCGAATTTATTCCCAAACACGGATACCTTCTAGCCCTACTGAGCCCAGCTTAGCCCCCAAAGACTCGCTTACAAGCCAAGTCAACCTAGCTGGGCCCTTAACCGGAGTAAATCTCAACTCCACTTATTTCCGCCACCTTTACACATTATAAATATCCGATAAAGAGGCCAGCCTGCGTCAAGGCTATGGAATGCTCCCAATCTTACATCTATAATGAACGCCACACTGCCAACTCCGGCATCAGAGCTAAGCTCGCCCCCTAAATGCTGAAAAAATGACTAACGATATGGCACGATCCACAGACAATAGAGAGCGCACAGGAACATCTGGAGGACCAGGAAATCATCAGGCATCCAGCATGGAAAACTCGATGGATGTGTTTGATTTTTCTGGCGCGTTGAGTGTTATAAGTGATGCTCTTCGTTACCATAAGGTGGTGATTTTAGTTGTCACTGCACTCGTCTTCTCTCTCGCTATTTTTTATCACTGGGTTTGGCCCCCACTTTACAAAGCAAACGCAGTAATCACTGTCGAGGCGACTACTGATATTCAAAGAGATAATTTCTATAAGGAATGGAACCCCTTTAGGAAAGAAGACGGCCGCACTGAAATCGAGTTGATGAAGTCGGGAGCTGTTCTCAAGCAGGTTATTAAGCAACAGCAGCTAAGGTTCAACGATGTATATCATTCGCCGATGACTCAACTAAGCTACTTCTGGGAGACCTCCTGGCTCGGTAGGAATTATAAAAGTTTGAAGCGCTGGATACTTGGTGAGAGTGAATTAGGTAAATTATCGCCCGCAGAAAAAGAACTTGCCAAAACGGTAAAGGGCTTACGAGCTGGGTTTAATATAGAGGTTGCAGGCGATGTGCTTGCTGGCACCGTTTATGCTAAAGGACCATCTCCACGAATTGCCGACATTACTAATACCTTTTTAGATGCTTACCTCGACTGGAGAACGGAACGACAATTGCAAGAGGCTCGTCAGGCATTTACGGCTCTCGATCAGGAATTAGAAAAACAACAAGTGCTACTGAATAGCATGGCCAAGAAACGCGTTAACTTTTTAAGTACAAACCAACTAGTATTCGACTTCAACAAGGAAACACTCGAATTAGAGCAGTTGGTATCTCTTGAAGCTGATATAGCTGGCACCAAAATCAACATTGCTAATTTAAAGGGTAGCCTCACTGAAATTGAAACACAGCTTGCACAAGAACCGCCTACAAAAATCACCAACAGCGTGGCTGAGCTTAATTCCGTCCGCGAGGAAGCCAGATTACGCCATATGGGATTGCAAACCGAGTTAATTCGCCAGAAAAACCGTTATCGGCAAAATTCACCAGAGATTCTTGAACTCCAGAGCGATCTGGAGAAAACTAAAAACCTGATAGATACAAACCCACGGCTAATAGAGAAATCAATTCAAACGGGACTTAACACTATTCGAGAAAGTTTAATCGGCGAACGTAGCAATAAGAAAACCCAGCTTGCCGGACTCGAGGCAAGCCTTAAACAGATGGACAAGATTTCCACAGAGTTCTATATCCGGCATGCAAACGTTCCACAATTAGCAGAAGAATTACCCGACCTGGATAGAAATTATCGCATAGCACAGGAAGTCTTTGCCCTGCTTTCAACCAAACGAGCGCAGGCAGCGGTTTCCCTATCCGCCGGGACAAGTGCGCTTGCAAGCTACCAGATCATCGACTATGCATCCAGACCCGCGTCACAGAGCTGGCCACTTGCAAAATACCTTTACCCTGGCGCGTTAATTTTTGGTCTGATACTAGGAGTCTTTGCTGCCGTTCTAAAGAATATGTTGAGCGGGAAAGTCTATTCAAGACATCTGTTAAACGATACCAACAATACACCACTCTATGCGACTTTAAATATGACCCAAAATTTGGGCGTCGACTCGATAAAACTTCGTACGATTAAGGACCAAAAATCGTGAATACACCTCGAGGAAGCATCACCCTGGACCAGTCTCTGGTAAAACTGAAAGTGGGCGCTAAATGGCTAGGCTCTAACGGCAAAAAAGT
>JAESTY010000193.1 GCA_016763355.1 Immundisolibacteraceae bacterium | reverse complement strand
TTATCCTGATCGTTGGCACGAGCCGCCAACGGCGGACGACAGACGCCCATTTTGTAGCCCAGCAGTTCCATCCAGTATTTGATCGGCGCCAGGTTATAGATGTTACGACCAAACAGCGGCGCCATGAAGACTTCGCCGAGCAGATCACGCAGGGGCTCCAGTTCTTTGAACAGCGGCACCGCAGCATCCATCTTGCCCTGTTTGGCGAACTCCATGATTTTGTACATTTTTTCACGCTCTGTGCCATACATGATCACCTCGAGGGTGCCATAGATAGCCTGAGCGCCGTGCACAACCGAATCCCATAAAAAGAAAGCTTCATTTGGCTCGGTGACGACGATGCGATCACCACACAATTTGCGCATCGCGATGGTATCAGCCGGGTTACCCAGACCATTTTTAATGGCTACAACTTTTTCCAGGTTTGACAGTCGATTGACCAGGCCGTGGTTGAGCACCACACCCGCAGTGGCGGTGTTATAGAGGGCAATTGCCAGCGGCTGATTGTCATTGAGGTACTTAAAATAACCGTAAATGTCGTCGTCTGAACGCAGTTGCAAAACCGGATTAATAACTTCAATCAGGTCATAACCGAGTTCGTCGAGCACATTAGCTTTTTCAACCACGGTAAAGGGAGACGGATCCAGAATAACCGAGGTCAACATCATCCGACCGTTGTTGGTATCCGCACAGACATTGGTGTATTCATACCACTCGGTAGGGGTCATGTTCCAGGCTTCGGCCATATTGCCGCCGGTCATCAGACCATACAGACCGATTTCGGCATAACGATCGACGTTGAACGCCAAAGACTCTTTATCGAGACTGAAATCTTCATTAAAGGGTGTGGTCGGTGCGTTGGTGCAGTTAATAATATTCTCGCGGGCCCACTGTTTGGCTTCGCTGGGGGTGTATTTAGGCATGTTACTGCTCCTTCCAAATTGCAAATAGAAAATTAAATCAGGCGAATCACGGCCAGCAAAACCGGCCTATGATTGTGATAACGGGGCACTGATCATACACAACCAGACTCAGCCCCAGGCGACTTTAATTGTTCAGAAATTCAACTAAATAACTGTTCAAAAAGATAAATTTCTGGGCAAGTTTTGTGTTGCCACAGGTAAAAACAGCTTAACTCCAACCTGCCAGTTGATTCGCTTCGGCTGCCAACACCCGCTCTTCATCAGAGGCAAAATGTTCATCCCAATGCCGCAACCGTGGTCGAGCAATCACTCTATCCCACAGCGGCGGCACCAAACTGGCAATAAAGCAAACCAGAATACTCGGCATCTGTGGCGCATCTGGCAAAGGAGTGAGATCGGTATAACTGACATCCGGGTCAAGGTGATGCTCTGAATGGGTGGTGATTTCATAGGCTAGCAATCGACTAAAAGGTTGCAGATGGTTCCAGGCATGATGAGGTTTAATCGGCGATCCAGGCACCCGTACTAACCCATAGTGTTGCGAATAGTTATAGTCAGCCATCACCGAAAAGCCGACTATCCAGGTAATCAGCAGCACCGGCAGACCCACTGGGCCAGCTAGCCAGATAAAACAGACCGCAAACAGCAGCTCAAACATCACCCCCCAGAACAACCGGCCAAACGGGGACCAGGGCGATTTATTGATTTTGCGCAGATAGGCAAATTCCAGACGGAAAGTCTCGCCTATCTGCGCTTTTACCGAACGCAAAACAAACCGGTAAAACGACTCACCGCGCAAGGGCGTATCGCCATCTGCAGGCGTATCCAGGTGAATATGATGAACGTGTACATGACCAAGATCGGTAATCGGCACGCCATAACAGGTGCCAATCAAATCTGCGCCGGTTCGAGCAAACAGATTATTACCATGCATCAACTCATGGGCGGTGGCCAGACCGATCGCGCCGTTTAGAACACCCACCGAGAGCACCCCACCGAGCAGGTTCCAACCAGTCACAGTGCCCGCCGACAGCTCTATCGCAAACACCATCCAGAAACCAAACAACGCCGGATAGTGTAGATAAGGCAGGCAGCGAGCCACCCAGGGATAGCGAATCTGTCGCGAGCTGTAGTCTCTTGGTAACAACGAATCAATCACCGCAAGCAATACAAAAGCGACAATGCCAGTCCAGGCCCCAACACCACCCAGGGACATACCTGCCGCGGCAACCCCAATGAGTACCAGACTGGCCAGGTATTTAAAACTGTCACACATACATACATTCCTCAGCTTTGATATTGCTACGCTTTCAAATCTTAACTCATTCATGAAACAACATTAATTTAGTCTGATAACTTATATATTCAGATTAATGCAGTCTAAAGAAAAGCGATTGTATTTAATGTTCGTTTCGTTAGTATGACGCGAGGTTGTCACGGACGATCACCCCAATATTAAGGAGATATAAAGACCCGGTAAAACATTGGATGTCAGCCGGATCACTCTATCGAGGGAGAGAGAGGATGAAAGCAATCTATCAATCCGCTGGCATATTGCTGGCAGTAAGCTTGATAATGCCGACCACAGTTTCGGCCAAAGTCAGCCCGGAAGAGGCTGCTTTGCTTGGAATCAGCGGCACAAAATTAACCCCGGTTGGAGCCGAACGAGCCGGTAATGCCGACGGCACTATTCCAGCCTGGACCGGTGGCATCACCGAACCACCCGCTGGCTATACCAAAGGCGGTTGGTACGTGGACCCATTTGCCGATGATGAAATACTTTTCACCATCACCTATGACAACTACAAACAGTACGCAGACAAACTAACCACCGGCACCCAGGCGTTATTCGAACGCTATCCAGAAACCTTTGCGATGCCGGTCTATCCGACCCGTCGCAGTGCTTCTTATCCGGACTGGTACTACGAAGGGTCAATTGCCAACGCATCCACCGCCGAGTGGTGTGGTCATGAAGAACCCACCCTGGCCGAGCGTTGCCTCAAACGGACCTCTCGAGTTCGTGGTCTTTCCTTCCCGATCCCCAAAACCGGCGGGGAAGTGATGTGGAACCACACCTACGCCTATATTAGCAAACGCTACACCGCCCACGCCTATGGCATCAATGTGTTCGCTGACGGTAGCTACGCTGATCACCAGAAAATCGATCGCTGGTTTCATCCGCATTATCAAGACGATGATGAAAGGACCACCGATGCCTATTTTCAACGCGGTGGCGGTTCAATCATCTGTTTCAGTCAGGAAGACATCGCACCTCCGCGTACCGCGGGCCAGATGTTCGGCGGCTGTAATTCATACGCCAACAATGATTTTGACGCTTACATCTACATTCCTGGTCAGCGACGGGTTCGCAAAGCGCCTGAACTGGGTTTTTATGACAGCCCCGGCACCGGCTCCGACGGTTTGCGCACCGCCGATCAGCGCTTAGCCTGGTTCATCACCGGTGGCGAAGAGTGGTACGTTTATGAAAAACCTTATAAGAAAGAGTTCTACGTGCCTTATAACGCTTACAAAATGGGACAACCGGGCTTAACCTTTGACGACGTTGCTCGGCCAGGTCATGTCAACCCGGATTTAAAACGTTACGAGTTGCACCGTCTCTGGGTCGTTGAAGGCCGGCTAAGACCGCAATTCCGACACCTCAGTCCGCACCGCCTGGCCTATCTGGATGAAGACAGCTGGCAAGCAACTAACGGCGATATGTACGACGCCCAGGACAATATCTGGCGGGTTTCTGAGCTCTATAACATCAACTTCTATGACCAGAAACTCACCTATATGTGGGCCGATGCGCACATGGACCTGGTTAACGGTCGCTACGCCTGCATCAATGCCTGGCACAACATGGGCATTCCTGAGGGTAACGGCCCGCCTGACTTTGATTCTCCTCCAGCGCTGGATTACTACAAACCCGCTGGACTGCGTAAACGAGGAGTACGTTAGTTCTGATCGAACTAGCGTAGCTTGATCAGTAGCTGCGCCGCAGGGACCTAGTTTTCCTGCGGCGCTTTTTTATGGCTAACTTTCACCCAACCAAAAAGTGAATGATCAGCACCACTTTTATAAACCAAAGCGGAGAACAGCATGGCACTACGTAGCGGCGATGACTTCCTGTCTTCTTTATCAGATGGCCGAACACTATGGTTTAACGGCGAGCAGGTCAGCTCGATCATCGAGCATCCGGAGCTCAGTCCTGTTGCCGAAACCCTAGCCAGTGTCTATGACCTACACAACGACCCAGACCACCAATCAAAACTCACTTTTACAGAAGCGGATGGCCCAAGCTACAGCGCCAGCTATCAGCCCCTGGATAGCCTTGAGGCCATTCAACAGCGCCGCCAAACCATTGATTACTGGGCGCGCCGCAGCGGTGGCGTCGCTGGGCGCATTCCCGATTACCAGGCCATTATCAATTTAGGCCTGTACGACATGCGCCATGCCTTAGCCGGAGACAACCCCCAGTGGGCCAACAATATTGAACGCTGGTTCCTAAAGGTACGCGACAACGACCTGCTACAGACCCACGCCTTCGCCGATGCACCACGAGATCGCAGTAATCCGGCCGGCGACCCGGGTTATTTAAAAATTGTCGAACGCCGGGACGACGGCATTGTCATCAACGGCGCCAAATCAATCGCTACCATTGCCCCCTTCGCCGACGAATTCCTTGGCCTCACATCACCCAGGCCCAACATCACCGCAGACGAGGTACTGTTCTTCGCCCTGCCAATGAATGCAGAAGGGCTGCACATCATTTGCCGCGACTCACTAATTCCCCGTTCCGTATCCGGCCATCCCCTGGCCCCCCACTGGGATGAACTCGACGCCTACATTATTTTTGATCACGTGTTCGTACCCAATGATCGTATTTTCCACCTCCACCCCGCCGATACCCCGGTCAATCTGGATCTGCTCGGCATGATGTTTTTCGGCATTATCAACTGGGCCCTGTGGCACATACTCGCCCGCGCCAGCACTAAAATAGAACTGTTGCTGGGACTAGCCAACGGCCTCGCCGATCACCTGGGTAAAAAGCAGGACCCAGCAACCGCCAACACCCTGTCCCACATTGCGGTTCATCTTGAATCTATTCAGGCGCTATTATTTCGAGCCGAGCATGAGCCCATACCAAGCGCCAGCGGCATGCTGCAACCCGACCCCAAACCGATCACCGCCGGACGCATATCCGTAGTCGATCATCATCCACAAATACTCCAGCTGATTCGTGAACTGGCCGGCTCCGGCATCCTCATGTCACCCCAACAACGCGAACTCGGTCACCCGGAAATTGGTGCCCTGATGACCAGCCACTTTGTCGGTGGCGACCAACGCGCCAAAGATCGCTTTGCCCTGCAAAGACTGGCCTGGGATATCACCTGCGACTCGTTTGGTAGCCGCCAGCTGCTGTTTGAAATGCTCAACGCCGGTGGCGCTCAACTCAATAAATCCCTGGTGCTGAGATGACCGACCTGGCCGCCGCCACCAGTCTGGCAACCGACCTGGCTGGCATCGATCGAGAAGGAGTCGAACTACTGA
>JAESTY010000192.1 GCA_016763355.1 Immundisolibacteraceae bacterium | reverse complement strand
TTGCTAAGGGTGTGTCTGCGTTTGTGTCGATCATGGAAGGTTGTTCCAAATACTGCAGCTTCTGTGTGGTGCCCTACACCCGGGGTGAAGAGTTCAGCCGGCCGTTGGCGGATGTGCTCACCGAGGTGGCCCTGTTTGCCCAGCAAGGGGTGCGCGAGGTTAATTTGTTGGGGCAGAACGTCAATGCTTACCAGGGTGCTCGCAGTGAAGGTGGCGATGCCGACCTGGCGCTGTTGATTGAGTTTATCTCTGAAATTGAGGGCATCGATCGAATTCGATTTACCACTTCCCATCCGTTGGAGTTTGGCCCGAGTCTGGTCAAGGTTTATGACCGGGTGCCGCAGTTGGTCGACCATCTGCATCTGCCGGTACAAAGTGGCTCTGATCGAATATTAAAAGCCATGAAGCGGGGTCACAATGCGGATTGGTATGAAAAATTAATTGATCAAATTCGTCAGCGTCGTCCGAACATTTCGCTTTCTTCTGATTTTATTGTCGGTTTCCCTGGGGAGACCGAAGAGGATTTTGAACAGACTATGGCGCTGATCGAGCGGATTGGTTTTGACCAGAGTTTTAGCTTTATTTATAGCGCAAGGCCGGGTACTCCAGCGGCTGACCTGGTCGATGAGGTTCCGCTAGCCGTTAAGAAAGCCCGCCTGGCTCGGTTGCAGGGGCGTATTACCGAGATGGCCACTAAAATTAGTGCCGAGATGGTCGGAACCGTGCAGCGTGCATTGGTAGATAGAGTTGCTAAAAAAGGAGTTGGCCAGCTGGCAGCTCGTACTGAGAATAATCGGGTGGTTAATTTTGACGGTGATCAGGTGCTGATTGGTGGTTTTGTCGACCTGTTGATTACCGAGGCGTTACCGAATTCGTTACGGGGTGAGTTGGCGGCGCCGGATCATCGTTACAAACCCCGTCAGGTAGTTAAAGAACCCTCTTTGTTGCAACCACTGACCAGTTTGACCAGTGCTTCTAGTAGTCAGGGGGTGGTGCGGTGAGTAGTATTCGCGAACAGACTAGCGGGCGCCATCTGCATCTACAGCCGGAAGACAACCGCCGACTGGCCCAGGTTTGTGGCCCCCAGGATATGTTTTTAAAACAGATAGAGTCGCGGTTATCGGTGCGATTAAACCGTCGCGGTTTCGATTTTTCGATTGTGGCGCAATCGGGCAGTGATGCGAATGCGGCTAGCCAGGCAGTGTTGGTGCTGCAGCGGTTGCATTTGCAAACCGGCGAAGCCGGTGAATTAACGGCCTCAGATGTGCACCTGGTAATACAGGGGGTGCATAGCGACGACCCGCAGGGAGCTGAGCCAGGTTCCGACTCATCGGCAAAAGAGCCCGCTAGTGGGGTTATTAAAACTCGCCGACTGAGTGTCAAAGCCCGCGGTCAAAGTCAGACCCAGCTGGTTGAGAATATTCGTCGTCACGATATTAATTTTGCCATTGGACCTGCAGGAACCGGCAAAACCTTTCTAGCGGTGGCTTGTGCGGTCGAGGCGTTGGTCAGTCAAAAGGTGCAGCGACTGGTGCTGGTGCGACCGGCGGTAGAGGCGGGTGAAAAACTCGGTTTTTTACCCGGTAATCTGGCTCAAGAAGTAGATCCCTATTTGCGACCTATTTATGACGCCCTTTATGAAATGGTTGGATTTGAACGGGTTGGTAAATTGATTGAGCAGGGGGTGATCGAAGTTGCCCCACTGGCCTACATGCGTGGCCGAACGCTTAATGAATGTTTTGCCATCCTCGATGAAGCCCAAAACACCACACCAGAGCAGATGAAGATGTTTCTGACCCGGATTGGTTTTAGCTCTACCGCTGTGATTACCGGGGACGTTACCCAGATTGATTTACCCCACGGCAAACCCTCGGGTTTAAAGCATGTGATGAAGGTGTTAGACGGGGTAGATGGGGTCACTTTTAATCGGTTCACCGCTCGTGATGTGGTGCGCCATCCGCTGGTGGCACGTATCATTAATGCTTACGACAGCTACGAAAGTAATTTTGAACCTAAATGAGAAATAACAACAACCATTGAACAGATATTTATGTGCTCGATTTTGTCGAGCCAAGATTGATTACGCGGGGTACCTGGGGCATGAATAGCAAACCTGGCCCTGATTTGACCATGGATTTGACCATGGATTTGGCTATTGATTTGGCCAGGGACTTAACCGTGCAACTTGCCGTTGATACGGTAAATATCCCTAGTGATCAGCAATTTAACCAGTGGGTTAATTTAGCTCGCCAGGGTTGTGGGGGTGAAATTACCCTGCGGGTTGTTGATGAGCCGGAGTCAGCGCAGCTCAATAGCCAGTTTCGCGACAAGAGCGGTCCGACTAATGTGCTGTCTTTTGATGCGCAGGCTTTAGCTGCCGAGCAGCAGAGTTTATTACCGCCAGAGCTTGTGGCAGAGCTTGCCAATGAACTAGGCGATCTAGTGATTTGTGCGCCGCTGGTGACCGCAGAAGCGGCCCAGCAGGGTAAAGAATTAGTTTGCCATTGGGCTCATTTGACCATGCACGGGGTTTTGCACCTGCGCGGTTATGATCATCAGGACGATGCCGAGCAGCAGCAAATGGAAGCCATTGAAATCGACCTGTTAAAGCAGCTCGGTTATGCGGATCCTTATACGCTGGAGCAGTCTGCCAATGACTGATGATGATTCCAGTCAATCCCGGCCGGGGTTGTTTGAACGTATAGGCAGGGCGCTATTCGGTGGTCGACCCGATCGAGGCGAGCTACTCGAAGGGTTTCGTGAGGCGCATCAGCAGAATGTTGTTGATGGTGAAACCCTGGAGATGGTCGAGGGTGTGTTTCGGATACTTGATACCACCGCTCGGGAAGTGATGGTGCCGCGCTCTAAAATGGTGGTGTTACACCGGGATGATACGGTACAGATGATGCTTGATAAGGTGATCGAGAGCGCCCATTCTCGTTTTCCGGTGATCGGCGACGACCGTGATGAAGTCATCGGCATTCTGCTGGCGAAGGATTTGTTACCCTATCTTCGTGAGGAGTCGCAAAATTTCAGTTTGCGTGATGTGTTGCGTGAAGTGACTTTTGTGCCCGAGAGCAAACGTCTTAACGCCATGCTGCAGGACTTTCGGCGCAAACGAAATCATATGGCTATCGTCGTCGATGAGTATAGTGGAGTGGCTGGTCTGGTTACGATTGAAGACGTGATCGAAGAGATTGTTGGTGAGATTGAAGATGAACATGACGCAGATGAAGATGAGCTGATTGAGCTGCTTCAGGAAGGTCGGCATCAGGTAGATGCGTTTACCACCATCGATGAATTCAATGAGTATTTTGCAACCGAACTCGATAACAGTGAGTTCGAAACCATTGGCGGTATGGTTGCGCAGGCTTTCGGCCGAGTGCCAGCAGTTGGCGAACAGATATCACTGCATGGTTTTGAATTTCGGGTGCTTGAGGCTGATCAACGGCGTATTGGTACCCTGGCGGTTTCCACAATAGCGTAACAATCAGGTGAGAGTTCCTCAACCTATACAGGCTTTGCTCGTCGGCGCACTAGCGGCGCTCGGTTTTGCACCCTTTGATATCTGGTTACTGTTGCCAATTGGGTTGGCCTTGTTGTTCCACTGGTCGCTGAGCCAGCCGAACCGAATCGCATGTCGGTCCGGGTTTTTATTTGGCCTGGGTTATTTTGCGGTTGCCGTGCATTGGGTATTTATCAGCTGCTATCGATTTGGCCATATGGGAGTGATGCTGTCTGCGCTGGCTACCTTTTTATTGGTGGCTTATCTAGCGCTCTATCCGGCATTGTTCAGCTGGCTTGTGGCTCGGGTTTTTGGCCGCACTGGTGAGCTCTTAAACGTGGATGGTGCTGTACCTGCAGAGACGGAGCCCCGCTTAGGCTGGTCATTGTTTCTCCTTGGGTTACCCGGACTCTGGGTGGTGCTTGAGCTATTGCGAGGCTGGATGTTTACCGGGTTTCCCTGGGCAGCTCTGGGCTATTCTCAGGTCGATGGTCCCCTGGCCGAATTGGCGCCGCTAGTTGGCAGTGTGGGGCTTAGTTGGGTGGTCGCGAGTTTTTCGAGTTTGCTAGTGGTCTGTTTTCAGCGTCGATATAGAACATTACCGGCTTTCCTGTTGCCGGTGGCGTTGGTGTTGTTTGCGGTGTTGGTGCCAGGTCGGTGGACTCAGCCGACCGGCTCAGCGCTGTCGGTGGCGTTAGTGCAGGGTAACGTGCCCCAGTTAACCCGTTGGGACCCCCAACAGATGAGCGCCAATATTGGTCGTCATCTACAAAGTAGCGAGCCGTTCTGGGGAGTGGATTTGCTGGTTTGGCCTGAGAATGCGCTGCCTGCATTTGCACACCAGCTGCCCGATTCATTGTTACCCGCATTGACGAGAAAGTCGCTGCAGGAGAGCACCGATATTATTGTTGGTATGCCACTTGCGGATAATCCTGAGGAACCTCGCTCTGGCAATTATTTCAACGGGATTCAGCTTATTGGTGGTGATGCGTATCGCAAGCGTCATCTAGTGCCATTTGGTGAATATGTGCCGTTAATGGATCTACTCGGTGGATTACTGGATCTGTTGCAGGTGCCGATGTCTGCCTTTAGTACCGGATCGATGCAGCAACAGCCGATAGCGCTCAATTTTTCTGATTTAATGGTTGCGCCAAGCATCTGCTATGAAATTTTATTTTCTGCAGAAATAAGACAGATGCTGCCGGCAGCGGGTCTGCTGGTTAACATCAGTAATGATGCCTGGTTTGGCGATAGCATTGCACCGCACCAGCATCTTCAAATTGCGCGAATGCGAGCCATGGAAACCGGGCGACCCCTGGCCAGGGCAACTAATAGTGGTATTACTGCGCTGGTCGACTGGAAGGGAAGAGTCATTGCCCAGAGTCCTCAATTTCAGCAGACCGTGCTCACTGGCACCTTGCAACCACGAAGCGGTGCTACCCCTTACGTTGAATATGGTGACTGGCCGTTACGGGGTTTATTAATAGGCTCGTTGTTGGTTATTTTGTTTCAACGTAACAAGCTTTTTAGCGCTAAGTAAAAGCTCGGGAATAGGGCGTCAGAATCTCGCTGAAAGCCAGTTACCCGCTATAATGCCGGTTGTTTCACAGACAGTGCATGTTGCGTCACCGTTTAGTTTATTCGATGGATTGATAGATATCGGTTCGCAGTAGGGTTTAACCGTTTCGGGTTTGCCTTTTTTACCCTATCAACTTTCCCATTCCGATCCATTGCTGACCTGGTTTTCAGGTTGGCCGGTAACGATAGTGGGTTAAATTTATTCAGCTTTAGAGAGAGAAATGGAAAACGAGTATCAGGCAGCTCAAGTAGAGGCGAGCGCGCAGCAGCATTGGCGTGAGAGCAAAATGTTTTCGGTCACGGAAGATCCGACTAAAGACAAGTTCTATTGCCTGTCGATGTTTCCATACCCCTCTGGCAAGCTACATATGGGCCATGTTCGCAACTACACTATTGGCGATGTAATTAGCCGTTACCAGCGCATGCTGGGGAAAAATGTATTGCAGCCGATGGGTTGGGATGCGTTTGGTATGCCAGCTGAAAACGCCGCGATACAACGCAAAATCGCACCATCAGACTGGACCCGCAGTAACGTCGATTATATGCGTGGCCAGTTAGAACAGTTGGGCTTCGCTTACGACTGGGATCGGGAACTGACCACCTGTGACCCGGACTACTATCGTTGGGAACAGTGGTTTTTTCTGCAGTTACTAGAGAAAGGTCTGGTTTATCGACGCAAGTCGATGGTCAACTGGGACCCGGTTGATCAGACCGTGCTGGCCAACGAACAGGTTATTGATGGCCGCGGCTGGCGCTCGGGCGAACTGGTAGAAACCCGTGAAATAGAACAGTGGTTTCTAAAAATTACCGATTATGCAGACGAGTTGCTCACCGACCTGGACCAGCTCGATGGCTGGCCCGAACGGGTTAAAACCATGCAACGTAACTGGATCGGCCGTTCAGAAGGGTTATTGGTTGAGTTTTCGTTGCACCACCGTGCAGAAACTCTGAAAGTTTTTACCACCCGTCCAGATACGCTTTATGGCGTGACTTATATGGCGGTGGCTCCAGAGCATCCGCTAGCGCTAGCGGCGGTTGAGCGTGATCCAGGTCTTGCGAAGGCGATTGATGACTGTGTGGTTCGTCAGACCGGCGAAGCCGAAATGCAGACTATGGAAAAAATGGGCGTGGATACTGGCTGGCAGGCCGTGCATCCACTGACCGGTGATCTGTTACCGATTTATGTCGCCAACTTTGTGCTGATGAGCTATGGCGAAGGCGCCATTATGGCGGTGCCCGGACATGATCAACGCGACTGGGAATTCGCCACCAAATATAACTTGCCAATTATTCCAGTGGTGATGCCGGAAGGGTTTATCGGCGATTCAGCCGAGCTAATCGCAGATGCGGCCTATTTATCAAAAGGTGTGCTGACCAATTCAGCGGAGTATGACAGCCTGAGTTCTGCGGATGCTGTTGATCAATTAGCAACACGACTGACTGAGCTTGGTAAATGTGAACGTCAGGTTAATTATCGTTTACGAGATTGGGGTATTTCTCGTCAGCGCTATTGGGGAACACCGATTCCGGTGGTGCATTGCGAAGCCTGCGGCGTGGTGCCAGTGCCCGAGGATCAGCTGCCTGTCGTATTGCCTGAAAATGTGATCGTCGATGGTTCTGGTTCGCCCTTGGCGAGAATGGAGGAGTTTCTCAGGGTTGACTGTCCGCAATGCAAACAACCGGCGCGCCGTGAAACAGATACCTTCGATACCTTTTTTGAATCATCCTGGTATTTCGCCCGGTTTGCAGCGCCAGATGCCGATGGCATGGTTGATCAGCGAGCCAATCACTGGCTGCCTGTTGATCATTATGTGGGCGGTATTGAACATGCAATTTTGCATCTGCTGTACGCCAGGTTTTTTACCAAGATGATGCGGGATCTTGGCCTGGTTACGATCGATGAACCCTTCACCCGGCTACTGACCCAGGGCATGGTGCTCAAAGATGGCAGTAAGATGTCCAAGTCGAAGGGCAATACGGTGGAC
>JAESTY010000191.1 GCA_016763355.1 Immundisolibacteraceae bacterium | reverse complement strand
TGGAGAGCACGAACCGATCACGGTTTAACCATTTAGGGTCTGCCGGGTTATGACTTAGATAACCATTCCACAAAACTTCAGCAATCTCAGCCATGCCCATAGGCGCACCTGGATGACCAGAATTGGCTTGCTGAACAGCATCGATACTTAACACCCGTAATGCGTTCGCTAGTTGGTTAGAGGTGGACATTCTTGCTCCGTCATTAAAATTGAACCGCGGCCTTCAAAATAGCAGCGGATATAAACCTGAACATTGGGGATAAACCCTTACGAAATATAGCCTTACCGAATAATAGCCAATCAGAACTCAGTTAACGAAAAACCGAGTCAAGCCAAGACAAAAACTAACCTTTTAGCAGAATCGTTTAATTACATATTCACGACCAAAACGGGGCACCTCTCCAGCACCACAGATTAACATATTTGCCTGCCGTCAAAGGCAGCTAGACAAAAGCTCGATCACTGCCCAGAATTGCTCTAATAAGCGCTATACTCACCCCACTGACCGATTGGTCAGTCCTAACATGTTGTAGGCTTAAAAAAAGCACACCTTCTAAACTGTTAGGAAAAACCGCGGCCAATGGCGAATGTTGTACTGTAGCCGCTGTAAGCGTCTATCCATCTACAGGCTTTTTGATGTCCCCAGCAAAACCAGGCTCGGCGAAGCTAATCAAAAAATACGCCAACCGGCGTCTCTATGATACCGAGAAGAGTCGTTATATAACGCTCGCAGATCTAACCTTGCTGGCCCGAGAGCATATCGAATTTGTGGTCGAAGATGCTAAAACAGGTCAGGAGATCACCCGCCAAATTCTGGTGCAGATTATTAGTGATCACGAGGTGGACGAAGAAACATCCGTGATGACAGTCGATGCGTTGCGTGAAATGGTCGGCCTTTATGTTCCGTCGCCGATCAACCAGATGTTTATCGACTACCTTGGCAATGCGCTAACTAATTTCATGCGCCAGCAGACCGGACTCCAGCAACACATGGACGGCCTGTTTGCAGAGTTTGCACCCACGATCGAACGAGGCAGCCTGAATGAGCAACAGGCCGATATGTGGAGTTCATTAATGGAAACCTTCGTCCCCAAGGAGGCCGATGCGGGCTCCAAAGAGGAATCGGTCACACCTGAGGATTCGACAGCAAAAAAATCGAAGTCAAAGAGAACAAAATCCGAAAATTCACCACCAGAAAAAACAGAGGCATCTACTGTAGAACTCAACGAACTTCAACGCCAGATGGTTACCTTGCAGCAGCAACTGAATGAGTTAGCAAACAAATAGCCCGACCCAGATAGACGATCATGGCAAAACCCCACCAACTCTTCGATATTAAGACTGTGATACCCGCAGATATCACAGTCATATCTAGTCCGCTAGCCGAGCGCTTTTTCCAGGGCAGGCAATAGTTCAAACAGATCACCAACCATACCTAAATCAGCGACTTCGAATATTGGTGCATCGGCATCACTGTTGATGGCAACAATCGTACCCGCATCCTTAATTCCCGCCAGATGCTGAATCGCACCAGAGATACCACAGGCAATATAAAGATCTGGAGCAATTACCTTACCGGTTTGACCAACCTGCATATCATTGGGAACAAACCCGGCATCAACCGCAGCACGGGAAGCACCGGCGCCGGCACCCAATTTATCTGCCAGTGAGAAAATAACCGCAAAGTTTTCACTGCTACCAACCCCGCGACCACCTGAAACCACTTTCGCAGCCGATTGCAAATCTGGACGATCAGAAACCTGCTGACGTAATTCCACATAACGGCTATGACTGGGCAGCGTAGCGTTGGTTTCAACAGCTTCAACACTGGCACTACCACCTTCCGCCGCGGCTTTAAACGACGCCGGTCGGGCGGTACCGATCATGGTAGAAATGCCGTCCGGTAATTTCACCGTATCAATCGCATTACCCGCATAAATGGGCCGTTCGAATGTATCTGCAGAAATCACCTTCATCACATCGGTTACCGAAGGTAGATCCAATAATGCGGCAACCCGTGGCATTAAATCTTTGCCAAAAGTGGTTGATGGTGCCAACACATGACTGTAGTCACCCGCCAACTCGGCAATCTGCGGTGCTAGCACCGCTGATACTGGTTTGCTGTTCTCAGCTCTGGCCAACAGCAGTACCCGAGACACACCTACAAGGTTTGCCGCCTGATCAGCAACACCATGGCTGCCCTCTGCGCCAAAAACAGCAATTTCTACCGCATCAGCACCAATATCCAGACCACAGGTCAAAGCCTTGGCCGTGGATGAATTTAATTTTTCGCCGTCATGTTCAGCAATTATCAGTACTTTAGTCATTGACCAGTCCTCGGGCCTGAAGCTCTTTAACCAACTCTTCTACGGTTTCCACCTTGATGCCAGCCTGACGACCCTCTGGCGCACGCACACCCAGAGAAGTCACACCAGCGCCTGAGGTAACACCTAGATCCTCGAGACTCTTCACATCGATAGTCTTTTTCTTTGCCTTCATCATGTCAGGCAACTTCACGTAGCGGGGTTCATTAAGACGTAAATCGACTGAGATCACCGCCGGCAGATCAACTTCGAGCACTTCCAGTCCAGCATCCACTTCTCTGACCGCAGTCACCTTGCCATCCGTAAAAGCCAGTTCGGAAGCAAAAGTCGCCTGCGGTCGATCCCAAAGCGCGGCAACCATCTGAGCGGTCTGATTGTTGTCGTCATCAATCGCTTGCTTACCCAGCAAAATCAGGTCAACGCCCTCAGACTGGGCTACCGAAAGAATAGCTTTTGAAGCCGTTAGCGGCTCTATTTGCTCATCGACCAAAACATGAACACCACGATCGGCACCCATGGCCAGCGCAGTACGCAGCTGTTCCTGAGATTGCTTAGCACCGATACTGATGACAATAATTTCATCGCATTCGCCACGTTCTTTAATCTGCAACGCCTCTTCAACGGCAATTTCATCGAACGGATTCATGCTCATCTTTACGCCGTCGGTGACCACACCACTACCATCGGGTTTGACTCGAATACGAACGTTGTAATCAACCACTCGCTTAATACCAACCAGAATTTTCATAACAAGCTATCTCACATCCTTATAGGGTCGTTTTGTGCTGAAGCAACTTCCCGGTTAACAACACGCCATCACTGGGCGAGTTTATTGGCCTCACCAATCACAGATTCACATAGTTGGGACCCGCACTACCTTCCGGGGTGGTCCAGTTAATGATCTGATAGGGATCTTTAATATCGCAGGTTTTACAGTGCACACAGTTCGCCGAATTGATCTGTAACTGGGTCTCACCATCAGTTTCAACCATTTCATACACATTTGCCGGACAAAAACGGGTACAGGGATTGTTGTACTCCTCCTTGCAGCGAGTCACACAAATATTGGTGTCCGTGACCTGTAAATGCACCGGCTGGTCCTCATCGTGTTCAGTCGCGGCAAAATAGACCGAGGCTAAACGATCCCGAGGTTCAAGCGACCGTTTTGATGAATCATATTGCGGCGACAAACGAGGCTCACTGACCTTACGTAGTTGTTCATGGTCAGGATGGTTGCTCAATGTCCGCGGCAGTTTACCCATGGTGACCGTTTCTATGGCTGCGTTAACCAGCCCGAACCACATACCTTTCTGAAAACCCGGCCGAATGTTGCGCACCTTATGCAACTCTGCAGCCGAAGAAGATCCGCGCCAGAGTTGATCATAACCACTATGGGTCAGCTCTTTGGCGAGATGCTCCGCCGCCATCATGCCAGAGCGCAATGCCATATGTGTTCCCTTGATCTTGGGCACATTCAGCTTACCACCCGCATCACCCACCAAGAGCGCACCGGGCATTTCCAGCTTTGGTAACGATTGAATACCACCTTCAACAATCGCCCGCGCGCCACTAGAAATAATGGTGCCGCCCTCCAGCAGAGCTTTAATCGAGGGATGATTTTTAAACTGCTGAAACGCCTCAAAAGGTTCAAATTCAGGATCCTGATAATCCAGACCAATAACAAAACCTAACGCAACTCGGTCTTCATCGAGTTGATAAAGAAAACTACCACCATAGGTACTGGTATCCAGCGGCCAGCCTAATGTGTGTTGCACGGTGCCGGGTTTAACTCGACCCTTCGGTACCTGCCAAAGTTCTTTCATGCCGATGCCATAGGTCTGTGGATCGCAGTCCGCATCCAGGCCGAATTTGGCAATCAAGGCTTTACTGACACTACCCCGGCAGCCTTCAGCAAGCACCGTCATCTGTGCAGTGATATCAACCCCCTGCATAAAACCATCTTTAGGGTTACCTTGCTTATCAATGCCCATATCACCGATACGAACACCAATGACCTGGTCACCTGCTTCGTTAAAGAGTGGCTCGGATGCAGCAAACCCAGGGTAAATTTCGACACCTGCTTCTTCGGCCTGCTCAGCCAACCAGGCGCAGGTCGCACCCAGGGAGATGATGAAATTACCGTGATTATTCATCTGCGGCGGATTCGGCATCCAGTAACGACTTTTCTCAGTGAGAAAAGAGAACTCGTCTTTAAGTACCGGTTGCAGAATCGGCGGCGGATTATCACGCCAGCCTGGCAACAGCTCATCAAGTGGCTCTGGCTCCATCACTGCGCCAGATAATATCTGTGCACCCACGGTCGAAGCTTTATCGATCACACAGACATTCAGGTCTTCCCGCAATTGCTTCAGGCGAATCGCCGTAGCCAGACCCGCAGGACCCGCACCAACAATCAGCACATCAAACTCAATTACATCTCTATCACTCATGGCGTGTAACTCATTTCTGCTTTTAATCTCCTCACCGGAAAACAGTCAATCAACGACAACTGCCCGCCATACTTCCAACACTTTATACCCAGCTCTAATGGCAAATTCCGGAGAATTTACCGCCTTTAAGAGTGAATAAATCGGGCTATTTTATAATGATCATCTTGCTACAGGGCAACCGTACCGGATCCAGGTCCAGTTATCGGTATCGCCCGTTTAGTTACGCAGCGGTTTGCCAGTTTTAAGCATATGTTCCATCCGCGCCTGCGATGCGGGTTCGCCGAGTAACCGTAAAAACACTTCGAGCTCCAGTCCAGCAGCT
>JAESTY010000190.1 GCA_016763355.1 Immundisolibacteraceae bacterium | reverse complement strand
TGTGGGGGATTATTATAAACTGGTGCTGCCCTCCCTGTCCTGGGTGGCGATGGCCGGCCAGACCGGCGCCTGTGCCCGCCCCGACATGATCTGTCTTATCGCCCGTCGCGGCGGCGAAATACTGACGGTTAAGATCAGCCCGAGAAGGGGCAAAGAGGGCGAGACCGTGATTCTTTTTTCGCTCAGTCCAGAATAATTCTGGAATAAACACTGGCTTGTAGCGTGACCTCGGAATATATATCCGGGTAAAATTTGATAACCTCAAGTGAATTATTTAGTATTATTTAAGGAGAAAATACATGTCCTATAAGATGATTCTGGTGGATTGCAAAGAGCCTGTGGGCCTGATCACACTGAACCGTCCCGAAGCAATGAATGCTTTGAATGGCCAGCTTATGGACGAAATCACCCAGGCGCTCCGGGCCTTTGAGGCCGATGATAACATCCGCGCCATCGTGATTACCGGCAACTCCAAGGCTTTTGAAATTATCACGCCGTTTTACTGGAATATCGCCCCCAATTATGACGCGCTAATCACTCCCCGTTATATGGAAAAACGTGGATTGATGACAGACGCCACCGTTCGCCACCTGCAATCCAACCATAGTGGTATTACCAGTTTCAGCTACCTGGCCGATGACAAGCTGACCGACGAAGACCGCAAGGCATTTTTCTGGGAAATGGATGGCCGACTGAGTTCTCGGCTGAGCTACAACATTGACTACAACTACGTTTCTGATGATGAGTACTTCGAAGATTTTGGCGACGACCTAACGAGTACCAGCATCACCCACTTACGTCGCCAGCTAACCGCCCGATACGCGGGTAACGGCTGGATGCTACGAGCCAACATGGAAGGTTATCAAACCCTCGAAGGCACCCGACCTTACCAACGATTACCGCAGATTATCTTTACGACCGACGGCGAGCTGGCTGATGGATTGTTGGAATACGACATCACCGCTGAATCCACCTGGTTTGATAGCAACACCCGCGTGGATGGCTCGCGATTTGATATTTATCCGACCATCAGCATGCGCCATGAACGATCAGCGTATTTCATCGAACCTTCGCTTGGCCTTCGTTATACCCGCTACAACTTAGATGGTCAGGTAGCTGGGCTAGATGATTCTCCTGATAGATTTACCCCGATCGTCAGTCTCGATTCTGGACTATTTTTGAACGTGAAGTCGACCTCTGGGGCCTGGGATTGCTACAGACCCTCGAACCAAGAGCTTTTTATCTTTACGTTCCAGAGCGCGATCACAGCGATATTCCACTATTCGATACCAATGAGCAGGACATCAGTTACAGCACCCTGTTTGCGACTAACCGATTCAGTGGTGCTGACCGCCAGGGTGATGCAAATCAGTTAACACTAGCGGTCACCACCCGAATGCTCAGCGACGGTGGCAGTGAACTACTCAAGGCCAGCCTTGGCCAGATCATCTATTTTGAAGATCGAGAGGTACAGCGCCTGACCACCACTGTGGAAGACAACGACAGTAACTCAGAATATGTCGCCGAACTTGATGCCCGCCTAAGTCGAAATTTAACCACCCGTGCTAGCTGGCAATGGGATCCAGATCTGGAAGCATCGACCAAGACCTCGGTTGGTTTTTATTATCACCGGGATCCGCGCCGCATTATTAATCTAGCTTATCGCTCACGCATCGATAATCTGGAGCAAACCGACCTCTCGGTTGCCTGGCCGATATCCAAAAACTGGAGCTTTATTGGTCGTTCCAACTATTCATTACGTGAAGACAAATCACTAGATAGCTTTGCTGGCTTCGAATACGACAGCTGTTGCTGGGCGGTACGGATAGTTTCGCGCCATTATGTCAAAGACATCGAAGAAGACATGAACCACGCGCTGATGGTGCAATTTGAGTTCAAAGGACTGACCAGTATTGGCGACCCGATCAAAGATCTACTGGCCGATGGCATTCTGGGCTATACCCTGGAAGAAAACTTTTAGTCACCGCAGCGGTTCTAGCGTCTAAACTAAACCAGACAGATACTTCGCCGAAAATAGAATTTTAGACAGATGCTGGTGCTGGCTAAGTTGTTTACGACTGCGCCACTCAACTTCTGTTGAATAAAACATTACCCATTAGCCACTAACACTACTACTTCAACGTTCCGGTTGTCAGAGACTCGCATGCCCACTAGCCATTATTATGTTCCGCAATTTGTTACCGTTCTGATCGCCGCACTACTGATAATTGGATCATCCTTTTCAACTCAAATTAACGCTGCCGATGGCATCGTCGCTGTGGTCAATGACAATGTCATTCTGCAAAGCGAGCTGGAAGCACAGATCGACCAGATAATTGCTGAAATGGGTTCTCGTGGAGCAACACCGCCGCCGCGTGAAGTCCTCATCCCACAACTGTTAAACCGCCAGATCGTGCAGATGATCCAGCTACAGATCGCTGATCGCACTGGCATTGAGGTTAGCGACGAAGCCCTTAACCACACCTTAAAAAACATTGCTGAGCGCAACGGCATGACCTTAAAAGGTTTAAAGGATGCGGTGACCGGCGATGGCCTCTCCTTCCGTACCTTTCGCGAAGATATCCGCACCGAAATGGTGATCACCAACTTACGTCAGCGGGATGTGATCAACCGCATTTCAGTCTCGCCGAGAGAAATAGATGTTTTTCTCGCCCGCCAGGAAACCCTCGGTGACGGCGGTCGTGATTACCACCTGCGCCATATCATGCTAACTCTGCCGGAAGGCGCTTCCGCAAAACAGGCCCGCGGCGCAGAACAACGTGGCGCCGCGCTGATCTCTGAACTCAATGAGGGCGCTAATTTTGCTCAGTTGGCTATCGACCATTCAGATGGTCAGAACGCATTGCAGGGAGGAGATTTAGGACCACGGCAACTCGGTACTTTGCCAGATCTGTTTGCCGATGCCGCCAGCAAACTTCAACCCGGGCAGCACTCTGAACTGTTACCTAGCAGCACGGGACTGCACATCCTTTACGTAGAAAGTATTGAAGAAGGCGAGCGCCACATGCTTGCCCAGCGTTAGGCTCGACATATATTGATCGAAACTGACGTGTCAGTCTCGCCGGAACAGGCTCGTCAAAAATTATTGGGCCTACGTGACCGTATCGCGGTTGGCGAAGATTTTGCGGAGTTAGCCCGGGCCCATTCCGATGACCCGGGCTCTGCGATACAGGGCGGCACCCTTGGCTGGGTAAGTGCCGGGCAGATGGTAGAACGCTTTGAAATGGCCATGAATTCCCTCGACCTCAATGAAGTAAGTGAGCCAGTACGCACCCAATTCGGCTGGCATTTGATCGAAGTACTCGAAACACGGGAAATCGATAACACCGAAGAACAACTCCGGCGCCAGGCAGCTTCGCAAATCCGTGAGAAAAAAGCCGATCAGGAGATTGAGGCCTGGCTGCAGCGCATGCGCGATGAGGCCTTTATCGAGATTCGTATTTAAAGCATTGTTATTAATCCACCAGGCTTGGTAGGTAATTTTTATGGCTGACAATACTGTAACCTCGGCCACTTCCAGAAAACTACCACGGATTTTAATCACTCCAGGTGAGCCTGCCGGGGTCGGCCCTGAACTACTCATTTCACTTGCAAATCAGCCATTTCCAGCCGAGCTGGTTGTTGTTGGTGACCCCCAGCAATTGCGAACCGCCGCAACCAAAGCATCGTTGCCGGATACATTCAAATAGGTTTCTTGTTGTCCGGCGAAAGACAACTCCAGTAGGTCTTCAGCGTTTGCAGACGATCGGATGGCGTCCGACGGATTTTTGCCGTCGAGCATGGTATAGGCAGTCGTAATCTCGGCGACGATTTTGTCCGATATATGCGCT
>JAESTY010000021.1 GCA_016763355.1 Immundisolibacteraceae bacterium | reverse complement strand
GCTATCTATATTGCTTCGAATCATCAGGTGTTGGCAGAGTTGCAGTCTCACTGGCACGGCGCTATGCAGTTTGTCATTCATGGACTGACTACCGCGCCATTTATCTTGATGGCCGCTGGTTTCGTCACAGCCTGGTTTCTGTATTTAGCTAAACCTGAGATTCCAGCAAAGATAGCCACGACCCTAAAACCGCTGCATCGACTGCTTGAGAATAAATACTACCTGGATGCTTTTAATCAGACGGTGTTTGCCGGCGGCCTGCGTGGTATTGGTCAGGCGCTATGGCGCATCGGTGATGTCACTATTATCGATGGATTAATGGTCAACGGCACTGCCCGAACTGTCGGTGCAATGTCTGCGCTGTTACGTCATATCCAGACCGGTTATCTCTATCACTATGCTTTTGCAATGATGATCGGCCTGACGCTGCTGATGAGCATGCTCTGGTTTGTCACCCCTTAAGGTCAGAATCACTACATGAATTCTTATCCCCTGTTAAGTCTGGCTATCTGGTTACCGATTGTCGGTGGGCTGCTGGTATTGCTGCTTGGTAGCGAGGCCCGTGTGGCGTTAAGTCGCTGGATGGCGCTCGCCATTAGTGCAGCCACTTTACTGCTTACTTTGCCGCTTTATTGCCAATTTGATTCGACCACCGCTGCGATGCAGTTTGTTGAGTTAGCGCCCTGGGTCGAACGTTTTTCGGTTAATTATCATCTTGGTATTGATGGTCTTTCGCTTCCACTGATTTTGCTCACCAGTTTTATCGGTGTGTTGGTGGTTATTTCATCCTGGACCAATATAGCCAATCGCCTCAGTGGTTATCTGGGTGCGGCGCTGATCATGGAAGGATTAATGATTGGCGTGTTTGCAGCCCTCGATGCGGTGCTGTTTTACATCTTCTGGGAAGCGATGCTGATTCCGATGTTTTTGATCATCGGTATCTGGGGTGGCCCTAACCGGGTCTACGCAACCATTAAGTTCTTTCTCTATACCTTTTTAGGTTCAGTACTACTGCTAATCGCACTGATTTATCTGTATCTGCAGTCAGGTAGTTTTTCGATACTGGATTATCATCAGCTAGCGATCTCAGCCGACGTACAAACCCTGCTGTTTTTTGCCTTCTTCGCGGCTTTCGCGGTAAAAATCCCCATGTGGCCGGTACATACCTGGTTACCTGATGCCCATGTTGAAGCGCCGACGGGTGGTTCAGTAATCCTGGCAGCGATCATGTTGAAAATGGGTGGCTATGGCTTTTTACGCTTCAGCCTGCCAATTACCCCAGACGCCAGTCAGGAATGGGCCGGTTTAATGATCGGGCTTTCATTGGTCGCGGTGATTTATGTAGGTGCGGTGGCGCTGGTGCAGACCGATATGAAAAAGCTCATCGCTTATTCATCGATCTCTCATATGGGTTTTGTCACCCTGGGCATCTTTCTGTTCAGTCCTCTCGGGGTTGAGGGTGGTATCGCGCAGATGGTCTCCCACGGTTTTATCTCCGCTGCTATGTTTCTTTGTGTTGGCGTAATTTATGACCGCATGCATAGTCGTGACATCGCCGACTACGGCGGAGTGGTTAATACCATGCCACTGTTTGCTGCGCTGATGATGTTTTTCGTAATGGCGAATTCAGGTCTTCCCGGTACTTCCGGATTTATCGGTGAGTTTCTGGTTATTCTGGCCGCGTTTGAGGCCAGCTTCTGGATTGCTCTGGGGCTCGCTTCATCGCTGGTACTCGGTGCTGCCTATAATTTATGGATGTATCGACGAGTGATATTTGGCGCGATTGCCAACGACAAGGTGGCTGCATTAACGGATATTAATGGCCGTGAAAAACTGGTGTTAGTGACGCTTGCAGTGGCTGTTCTGGCGCTTGGGTTAATGCCGAATCCGCTGTTTGATGTTATGCATGCCAGTGTTGATGCTTTGTTAGATCACGTCAGCCAGGGCAAATTGTAATGGGTCAGGTTGCTATGAGTTTTTCGGTCCAGGAATTAATTCCCGTATTACCAGAAATTGTCTTATTGATTGGCGCTTCGGTTGTCCTGTTAGTCGATCTGTTTGCCCCAGGTAAAGGACGAGCTAGTACCTATCTCTGGAGTTTAATTGCACTAGCGGCGACCGCGCTTGCGCTGGTTTACTCATTCCAGGGACCTCAAATTGTTCTCGGTGGCCATTATCAGAGTGACGCCCTCAGTTTGGTGCTGAAATTAGGCATGGTGATCGGTCTGGCTTGTGTGTTGCTATATGGTCGTAGCTATCTGGCCGCCCGAGACTTACTCAGTGGTGAGTTCTTCACCCTCAGTTTGTTTGCATTATTAGGCATGATGATTATTGCTTCCGGGGGTTCCCTGTTATCGCTTTACCTTGGCCTGGAAACCCTGTCGCTATCGCTCTACGCGTTGGTGGGGTTCGACCGCCGTTCGGTTGCCTCCAGTGAAGCCGCGATCAAATATTTTATTCTTGGTGCATTGGCCTCAGGAATGCTGCTTTATGGTATCTCCATTCTTTATGGAGTCACTGGCACACTGAACCTGGTGGTGTTGCAAGGTGAGATAGCAGCGGTATTAACCGATACCGATGCTCGTCAGTTCTCCATGTTACTTGGCTTAGGTGTGGTGTTTGTTGTTGTTGGAGCGGCGTTTAAACTTGGTGCCGCGCCGTTTCACATGTGGTTGCCAGATATTTATGAAGGCTCGCCAACTGCAGTCACCAACATTCTTGGTACCGTTAGCAAATTGGCCGCGATTGCATTAGTACTCAGGCTATTTGCGGACGGATTACAGCCATTGTTGCTGCAGTGGCAGCCAATGATGATGATGCTGGCGGTGATGTCCCTGGCTATCGGCAATATTGTTGCTATTGCCCAAACTAACATCAAACGCATGTTGGCTTATTCGGCTATCTCACATATGGGCTTTGTAGTGCTGGGTGTGCTGGCTGGCACCGCCGAAGGTTATTCAGCGTCACTTTTTTATATGCTCACCTATGCGCTCACTGGGCTGGCCGCGTTCGGAATGATCATGATACTCAGCCGTGAAGGTTTTGAAGCCGATAAGCTGGATGACTACAAGGGTCTTGGTCAGCGTTCTCCGGTACTCGCGTTAATCATGATGGTGGTGATGTTTTCGATGGCTGGTGTACCGCCTACTGTTGGGTTCTTTGCCAAGCTAGCGGTTATTGAGGCTGTTATGGCCCAGGGGCACACCTGGATCGCAATTGTTGCTGTGTTATTTTCGGTGATCGGTGCTTTCTACTATCTGCGCATGGTTAAACTGATGTTCTTTGATGATGTTGAAGACCCAAGCCCAATTGAAGCGGCCTGGGATGAGCGTGTTGTGATTTCATTGAACGGTCTGGCGATCTTGGCGTTGGGGATCTTTCCAGGTGGGTTATTGGCAGTTTGTAGTCAGGTTTTCTGAAACTTCTGTGCTGATCAAAACTTATACTATCGAGCTGTTTTACGGTGAATTCGACCGATGCGGCGCTCTGACAAATTTATTGCTCAATTAATCGGTGTTTTCCTTGTTTGAAGCCATATTATCTATTGCGCTAACCGGCACTGTTTTGTAGAATTCGCATCCTCTTAACGGCTGCGGGGTGGAGCAGTCCGGTAGCTCGTCGGGCTCATAACCCGAAGGTCGTAGGTTCGAATCCTACCCCCGCTACCAAATAGTCATTAAGAGGAAGTTACGATCACTCAGCAAGGCTGAGTTTAGGGGCAGAAGCCTTGCCTTGATAGACATATAGATTTTATGGATTGGGCCTTTGGCCCTTTTTTTTTAGGTTCTGTTTTTAGCCCAGGTACTGGATGGCAGCATCAGCTCAACAGATCGATAGTCTAGTTCGAGCAGGGATTGAATCCCTGGGATACGAGCTGGTGTGTGTTGAGCTTCTCAATCGGCGTGACGCGGTTTTAAGGCTTTATGTCGATGGACCAGAAGGGGTCGGGGTTAAAGACTGCGAGGCCGTCAGCAGATATGTCAGCGGTGTGCTCGATGTTAATGAGCCAATGGCCAGTAACTATAGTTTAGAGGTCTCTTCGCCGGGAGCCGACAGGCCGCTGATTACAGCTGCTCATTTTGAACGATTTGTCGGCGACGAGGCTAATGTACAGCTGCGACAGGCTGTTGATGGTCGCAAGAATTTTCGAGGTGAAATCTGCCGTGTTAATGACGGGCAGGTAGAGTTAAAGGTTGACGGTAACTCAGTTGAAGTGCCGTTAGATGCTATCCGTCGTGCACGGCTGGTGCCTTCGTTTGTTGAGTCGGGGCTTAACTAGAATGGATAACAGAGAAATATTGCAGGTTGTAGACGTTGTCTCCAATGAGAAGGGGCTCGAGCCGCAAATTATTTTTGCAGCTATCGAATCTGCCCTCGCTGCTGCGCGTAAAAAAGTAGCTACTGATGATTCCGATTATCGGGTAAAGGTAGATATAACTTCTGGGGCGTATGACACCTTTCAAATATGGGAAGTCGTCGCTGATGATGATGAACAGTCCGACGATAACGACGCGGAATTTGTCTACAACCAGGACTACATGGTTCGATTAGCCGAAGCTCAGCAGCAGCAAAGCGAAATTGAAATCGGTGGGTATATTGAGACCCCAGTTGAAAATGTGCCTTTTGGGCGGATTGCTTCTCAGCAGGCTAAGCAGGTCATCGTTCAGAAGGTTCGTGAAGCTGAGCGAGCCAAGGTAGCGGACTTATTTGGACCGCGAGTGGGCCAGATGCTGACCGGGCAAGTTAAGAGAGTTGATCGAGGCAATGTGATCGTTGACCTTGGCGGCGGCGCCGAAGGTGTTATTACTCGTGACAAATTAATACCCAGAGAAAATGTACGTGGCGGTGATCGTATCTCGGCTTTTTTGACGGCGATATCAGAAGAAGCCCGTGGGCCTCAGTTATTGTTGGTACGCACCGCACCTGAACTATTGGTGGAGTTGTTTCGCCGGGAAGTGCCTGAGGTTAGTGAAGGGCTAGTTGAAATCGTTGGAGCTGCCCGGGATCCAGGTATAAGAGCCAAAATAGCGGTCCTTAGTAACGAAGCTAGAATAGACCCGATTGGCGCCTGCGTCGGTATGCACGGCACCCGTGTCCAGAGTGTCTCTAATGAGCTCGGTGGTGAACGTGTCGATATAGTGCTGGCTGATGAAAATGCCGGCCAGTTCGTTATTAACGCGCTGGCGCCGGCCAAAATTGTGTCGATGACAGTGGATGAAGATAGTCATAGCATGGATATCGCAGTTGAAGAAGACCAATTATCGTTAGCGATTGGTCGAGGTGGCCAAAATGTTCGTTTAGCCAGTGAGCTTACTGGTTGGGCGCTAAATATTATGTCCATCGATGAGGTCGAGCAAAAGCAGGAAGTCGAGGTTCAGAATCTGACCAAAAAATTGGTCGATTTGCTTGATGTTGAACAAGATATTGCTGAGATTCTCGCGTTAGAGGGTTTTACCAGTCTCGAAGAGATAGCCTTTGTGCCAATAGCAGAGCTACTTGATATTGAAGAGTTCGACGAAGAGCTGGTAGATGAGCTGCGGCAGCGGGCGCAGGATCGGTTGTTGACCCAGGAAATATCGATGGAAGAAAACGTCGATGGGGTTAAACCTGCTGATGATATGTTTGATGTCGAAGGAGTTACGGATCGGTTGGCCATTCTATTTGCGGCGGCCGGTATTGTTACTCGGGAAGATTTGGCCGAACAGGCTATCGACGATTTGATGACAATAGAAAATATGACCGAGGAGTTGGCGGGCAAACTGATTATGTCTGCCCGGGCAATTTGGTTTGAGTGAATCAGGTCTTAGGAAAGTAGGGGCGTAATGAAGACGGTCACAGTCGCAGATTTTGCGGAAAGCGTAAATATATCGGTCGATAAACTGATGCTCCAGCTTGTAGAGGCAGGGGTTGAGGCGGATAGTCCGGAAACGGAAATTACCGCTGAGCAAAAAACCCAGTTATTGGTGTTTTTGCGGAAGTCTCATGGTGCGGATGATGAGGACGGGGGTGCCAGGCCAAAACGGGTCACGCTACGCCGTAATGTAACCAGTGAATTACGTCAGAGCAGTGGACCGAAAGGTCGTAGTTCTATTAGCGCTCCTGGCGCAGACAAGGTCACGGTAACCGTTCGAAAGAAAAGAACTTTCGTTAAACGTGCAGAAAGTCCTGAGCCCGTTGAAATACCCGCTGAGCTAGAAGAGCAGTCTGCTGGGGTTGCCAGTGAATCAGAACAGCCAGCTGATAGTTCGGCGGTTGCCGAGACCAAAGCGGTAGTTGCTGGTGCAGAACAGTTGGTAGAGGAAACATCGGTTGAACCCACTCAAGTGGTTGACGAACATTCGTCACCGAATGAGGCAGCGCTTAAAACCGCCGTTGAACCAGACAAAAAACCGGATCAAACATCTGCGCAAACTGCTGATGTGAAAAAGGCAAAACCAGCAGCCGCTACAGTGGCT
>JAESTY010000020.1 GCA_016763355.1 Immundisolibacteraceae bacterium | reverse complement strand
TCTTGCCGGATCCCTGGAGCGAGGCTTGGACCTGGAAGTCCATGTGGCTGCTGAGGCGATGGCATCGAAGGATGTCTCCGAAGGGTTAGCCGCATTTGGACAGAAACGAGCGCCAGTATTTGATTGAATTCAAGCAATAGATTGACTGCATCAGTCCAGATACCCGAATAGAAATTCCAAGTGCCCCAATAGAAACTAAGGAACAGACGATGGATTTTCAACTCAGCTTCGAACAGCAAATGATTCTGGATTACGGTTCTAACCTGGCTGAATCCTTTGGCAGCGATTACTGGCGAGAAAAATCCGACGCTCAGGAGTTTCCGATGGAGCTCTGGAAGCAAATTGCCGATGATGGCTTTTTAGGGGTAATGGTATCTGAGGAATATGGTGGCGCCGGTTTAGGTATGACCGAAATGGCGCTACTGATGGAAGGTATGAGTGGCGCCGGATTACCGCTGTTTATGATGGTGGTGGGACCAACGATGGTACTCAGTCTGCTCGATCATTATGGATCTGAAACACTAAAAAAAGCCCATTTACCAGCGGGTTGTAGCGGCGAAAAGGTGTTCTGTTTCGCGATCACTGAGCCTAATGCCGGTAGTAATTCGATGGCGATTACGACTTTGGCAAAAACTGATGGGTTGGGATTTAAATTATCCGGCCAGAAAACCTTCATCACCGGCGCCGATGCAGCTGACTATGCGCTGGTAGTCGCCAGAACCACGCCACTAAAAGATGCCGCCCATAAGACAGATGGGTTTACCCTATTTATGGTTGACCTTAAAGCACCTGGTGTGACCATTCAGCCAATGGAAATTCCGGTGATGATTCCGGAGAAGCAGTGCGAGATATTTTTTGACAATGTTGAGTTAGGACCTGAGCAGGTAGTTGGTGAGGTTGATCGTGGTTTTGCCATCCTGTTTGACGTGTTAAACCCAGAACGGATTGTGGTCGCAGCGATGGCGGTCGGCCTGGGTCGATATGCTTTAAAGAAAGGTGTGGAATATGCGGGTGACCGTAAGGTTTTTGGTGTGCCTATCGGATCTCATCAGGGACTGGCTCATCCATTAGCCCATGCGCACACAGAAATTGAAATGGCGGCGCTGATGACCTATAAAGCGGCTGCTAATTTTGATCAGGGAGCGCCGGCCGGTGCTGAGGCCAACATGGCTAAATATTTTGCCGCTGAGGCTGCGATTAAAGCGGTGGATAGTTCTTTGCAGGTTAACGGTGGTGCCGGTTTTACTCGTGATGTCGGTCTGTTAGATCTGTATGGCTTGGTCAGATTATTAAGAACCATTCCCGTGAGTCGAGAATTACTACTGAATTATATCGGCGAAAAAGTAATGGGCCTGCCGAGATCGTATTAAAAATGTTATTTTAAAACAACCATTTATTAATATAACTTAATCCGGCTTCTCAGGATGGATTTTGATCCAACAGGGTTCTGACTTTGGTTAAGAGTTCTGAAGCAGTAAAGGGCTTGTTCAACAGGTCACTATGACCCGGTACCGATAGCCTGGTTTGATGCTCGGTATATCCAGAGAAAAACAGTACTTTTAGTTGCGGATATTGTTTGCGGGCCTGAGCGGCGAGTTCAACACCGTCCATCACTGGCATGGTAACGTCACAAATAAGTACCCGGGCCGCTCGACCTTCAGACTCAAGCGTCGCCAGCTTTGCAAGGGCCAATGCGGGTGTTGATACCGCAACAATTTGATAGCCTTGACTGGCAAGGATTTCACCGGTCAGCTGAGTAAGCGCCGGTTCATTATTGACCACCAACACTTGCTCGCTGCCGACAAACTGGGGCGTAACCATCGCCGGTTTGGCGGTTGCCGGAGACTGACCTTCCATAGCACGGGGGAAGTAGAGTTCGAAGCGAGTCCCTTCCCCAATCGTTGAAATGACCCTGATATCGCCGCCACTACGACGTACAAACCCGTAAACCTGGCTCAGCCCCAGGCCGGCTCCCTGTTCAGCCCTGGTAGTGAAAAAAGGATCAGAAATATGAGGAATGTCATTGCTATCGATACCTATGCCATCGTCTATGAAGGTAATTAGGATGTACTCTCCCGGCTCCAGGTCAGTTGCTCGCACCAGGAAAGGGGTAGGGGTAATATTGATAGAACTTACCGTTAGTGTGCCTCCTTCAGGCATAGCCTGGCTGGCGTTGATGACCAGGTTGATCAACGCATCTTCAAATTCACTTTCATCAATTTGTACCGGCCAAACGGATTCAGCAAGGTCAAGCTTAAGTTTGATCCGCCTGGTGATCGTTTCGGTCAGCAGGTCATGGTTGCGTTCCAGCAAGTGGTTGAGGTCCTGGGGCGCCACCTTACCCGGTTGCCTGCTGGCAAAACCCAGCAACTTGTTGGTTAACTGGGCACCACGACGGCCGGCGCGAAGAATCTCATCAACGTAATTGCTACCTTGTGAACCACTGCTAAATTGTAAAGTTAACAGTTCGGCATAACCGTTAATAATGGCCAACATATTATTGTAATCATGAGCGATACCGCCGGTTAGCTTTCCCAGGGCCTCCATTTTTACTCGACTTCTGTGTTGCTGTTCCTGTTCTGTCCGTTCGGTAATGTCCCAGCCGGTATAGAGTATCCCGAAGGGTTGACCGCTCTCATCGAGAAGTGGGGTCCGAACCGAGTGAAATATGCGGTTTTCCTCGCCATTAAAAAGCGTTTCAGTCAGTTGCCAACGCTCAGCTGACTGGATCACTTGCTGATCTCTCGAGGTAATTATGTCGGCTTCTTTTTCAGAATGAAAATCATAAGAAGTCTTGCCAGCGAGCTGATCCGGCGTCAGGCCAAATACATCAGCATGGGTTTTATTACAATGAAGAATGACCCCATCTACAGATTTGACTACGATCAAAGCCGGCGCAATATCCATAATTGACAATAACGTCTGTTCGGTCGCATGGCTGGCCTGCTGCTGGGCAATCTGGTTAGTAATATCTCGCGCAATGCCAATCACTCTTATTGGATCAGGGCCATCGTAAAAGCAATGAAAATGCAACTCTAATTTTCTAACCGGTAGGTCATCGCGCAGGATGTTAATGATCACCGGCTCGGTAGGCTCACCCTGAATAGTTTTGTCAAAAGCATCCATCATTAACTGCTGATCTTCCGGCGGCAACGTGTCCAGAAGCAGGTTTAGCGATGCCTCGTGTAGCGCTGGGTCTAAACCAAGAATTCGAAAAATACCCGGAGACCAGAACAGTTCATTGGTCTTCAGGTTGCGCTCCCAGCTGCCCATACTCGCGATTTTCTCGGCTGAAGCTAGCAGCTCCTGTTGCTGCATAAACTTTCGTTGACTGAGTAGTTGATCGCTGTCGTCATGAAAAACCATGATTGCGCCGACAATATTCTGCTCCGCGTCCAGAATGGGGGCTGCGTTTGCCTTCACTGGATAAAAATTGCCACTACGGTCTCTGATCAACGATTGCGTTAATAAACTGGCTCGATCTCCACTTTCCAGGGCCTGGCAAACCGGCGGATAAATGGTGCTTTTATTCAAGCTATTAAAAAATTCAACCACCTGCTTCACAGGTTTGCCTTTTGCTTCGCCGTTTGACCAGCCAGTCAGTTGTTCAGCAATAGGGTTTATCTGGGTGATTTTATAGTCTGGATCGATTGCGATCACGGCGTCGGCAATGCTATTTAATGTGAACAGAATGTTCTGCTGTTGTTCGTGTTGCAACCGGCGGTCCGATTGGATGCGCTGAGTCATTTGATTAAAGGCCGACGCTAACTGCCCCAATTCATCATCACGTTGAAAATCAATATTGACCTTATAGGTGCCCTGGCTGACTTGTATGGCGGCTTGGTGTATCTGTTTCAGGTGTTGGGTGAGTCGATGCCCCATCAACCAAAAAACCAGGCCTCCTAATAGCATGGCAATGGTGCTCACTATTAAGCCAGTTCGGTCAGTATCAGCAAGCAGAGATCGAAGCGGGCGGGTATCAAAAACCAATGCAACTTCACCGATCAACTCACCCGATAGCAATAGTGGGATTGTGACCGGGTAACCTATTTGGTCTGAACCTTGGGTGACAAGTTCTAGAAATTGACTCTGTTCAAACCCTGGCGAAAACTCCTGAATCCCAGAATTTAATACAACAGCCTCGGATGTGCCTATCCGGTAAAGAAGATCGCCATTACGGTTACTAACAGATGCGGTCTGGACACGACCGGAAGGGTTTTGAGTTAAAGGTAGAAAAATTTTCTCGAGGGTTGCTATATCCTCCTCTATGACTGGAAGAAGCAACGCTGAGTGTAAAATTGGCAGGAAAGTGATGATGCTACGAGCATATTCCTGGGTGATCTCCTGTTGGGTCATTTTGACGCCCTGAAACGTTATCAGCGTGATTGTTAAAAACTCGATTAAAAGCGCCGTTACAAGCATTTTGAAACGTAAGTAATAAGGGGCAGATAATTTCATCGATAGTGTTCCCAGGCCCTAACCAGCGGCTCAAGGATGTCCAGATCAGCCTGTTGGATTGGAACAAACCCATACAGAGGTTCGTTTTTAAATGGTTGTAACGCATTCACTGCCAGCGAGTGAGTTTTAGAAAATTCATCGAGAAGTCTGCCCATCTTGATGGCATGTTCAGCACCAAGCGTTTTTGGACTAATGATCATCGGGTATGACGTTAATGATGCGAGATCGATAATATTGAGACCGGCAAGCTGGTCAACGCTGGAAGCAGAGTGGGGTAGTTGGCTGACGAAGGCTGCGTCGGTTCTCCCATTGAGCAAATTACGCAACGCACCTGCATGGCTGTTGCTATAACGGATACTCACAGAAAATGGCTGCTGTTCGTTTAACAGCTGAATTTCCCGTTCCAGCAGCAGTGCAGTAAAACTGCCGACTGGGGTCGTGGTTATCGATTTACCGGCCAGCGCTTTTAAATTAGCAAACGGGGAGCCATTACGAATAATTAAATGCCCGATAATGGGTACGGTGATTAATCGAACTGGGTACGCCTGGTTTTGTTTAATCATATCCGCCGCAATATGAGGAGAACTGCCAATTAAAAAATATCGGCCCTCCTGAATACGCTCATAAAATATTTTATGGTTCGGTGCTGTGACCACCACCACAGGGTGTTGCAGTTTCTTTTGCAAAAACTCGGCAAAGGGCAACCAGGCCGAAATAGCCCGACTGCTGGCGCTATATGGAACCATGCCAATTTTTAGGCTAGTTGCTGGTTTATTGGTTAAACCCTGGCTCGGGACTTCTGCTCTAAGCTGATTGGTCGATAGGGAAATACCCGCCAAAACAAAAACAAATAAGTGGTTAGTAAACTTTTGAATATTCAGTTTTCTAAGCAATACGGCCGCGCTTGCATAGTTACAGGATGTAAATGAGGGGCGTTGTTTGAGTATGTGCGATCTGGGGCGACACGGACAGATGCTGTTAAAAAGTCTGAGTGAGGCGTCACCGAAAGACAAGGCACAGCTGATGATAGATGTGCAGAGTAGTGCTTGGATCTGAATAAATGGGATCGAATTCAAGGCCAGGTGTCTAGATTGAAGATGAAGCAACTACGAGGCCTGGAGAACTACTACCGCTAATTAAAAGCTTAATTTTAGTAGATATAACGCTTGTCAGAAATGGCCAGCTATTTTGCCGCTCAGGATGCCTGTTGTTGTCCTTGTTAGCAAGAACAACAGTTGATAGCCGAGGCTTTTTTTAAATGAGATTGGGTTGAAAAAGCTTCCTCATTCGATTTCAACAAAACTCTCAATAACCTTAGCTCAAACTTTAAAAAACTTAGTTACCCAATTTAATTGAGCCGCACCCATCGCTTGTTAGCGATTTTCTTCGAGCGGACTCGTTGCCGTTAGAGCAAGAAAGTTAGACTCGAATGATGTTCATTGTTGTTGATTAAGTAGACAGTTTTTCGGCGAATTTTCCAGCTATCGTCAACGTTAACTAACCGGTGATGACAGGTCCCGGCGAAATGTCGGGTCTGGCGCCTTAATTCAAGCATCTGAAATCTTGATTCAACCAGAACTTCATCGCCTTCTGATTCAAGCACCCGCACATTACCGATCAAACGGCTAGTCCGGGATGGAGGGTCCTGTGACCAGAAATAGGGATGCTGCATTCGGGTTAAACGCTCTTTGAGGCGCGAATAATTATCGTAAATCAGCGACACGTGTTGGCTGGGGTCGTTATCAAAATTATTAGCGGGTACCCAGTAAATGGCATCTTCACTAAAAAGATCTACCCAGTCGGCGTAGCGTTTCTCATCGAGCATTAGCGCTTCTTCATAGAGAAAGTCTTCCATCATGGCTCGTAGCGCCAGATCAATCGTGCTTTCGATTGTGGTCATTGTTAACTCTCCGCTAGCATCAAACGTCGGTAATGGGCCCAGAGCGCACGATGAGCACTTTCATCCGCGAGTTTTGAGTAGACCCCGTCGGCATGTTCAGTCTCGCGATCGAGGCCGCGATCGTACATCAGCCATTGATTAGCTTTGCCCTGTAGCCCCTCGGCCTGGCGAGTAAACATCTCGATATCATCGGGGGCGCCAAAGCTGGCAGGACCATAAAAGTCTTCATGGCTGCGCAGTCGCTGGGTGTTGTACTCATCCGGAGCGCCTTCAAGCAAGGTAGGGGATGAAAATATCTCAGTCTTATCAACCGCTACTGGCTGAATCATCCGAATCTGTGAGCCAATAATGAACAGGTTTGGATAGACTGCCAGGTTGTATCCATCGCCCCCATTATTGAAAAGCACCTCTTCAAAACGTTGCTGATCACCGAGTCGTTGCAATAGTAATCGCTGATATTCCTGAGTAGCGATGGGCAGATTCTCTGCTTTTACGCCGAGGATGGCAGAGCGGTTAGTCTGACGCATATCGAGCATACCGTGATCACCCTTGAGCCCCCAGGAATAGCAGGGTGCCTCGTCGGACATCATGCCGCTGATATCCCTACCAAGCCGCTCTGGTAAGACACCGCCGAGAAAACTGCCATGAGTCACCATGGCGTGATATCCGTCGACGCCATTTTCAACCTGAGTTTTCCAGTTGTTGGGATACTCATATTTGTGAACACCGGAATCGACCAGTAGCCGGCCAGTGGGTGACAGGTCAACAAAACCACTCAGGTATTGGGCTGCAGCGCCAAGGTGCTGCTCTAACGGCATGACCTGCTCGTTAAAACTGGCGAAGATAAAACCAGCATGTATAGCCACCTTGGCTACCCTTATCAGACCATAATTTTCGCGATCAAATTGATCGAACTGGCCCTGTTCGATCGGCACGGTGACCAGCTTGCCGTCCAGGTCATAGCCCCAGCCGTGATAAGCGCAGAGAAAATTACGGGCATTACCCCGCTCTGGCTGGCAAACAGTCGCAGCGCGGTGACGACAGGCATTAATAAACACACCAACATGGTCAGCTTTATTGCGCACCACGATGACCGGCTGCAGGCCGATTTTAGAGCGCCGATAATCGCCGCTGTTAGGGATTTCGCCCTCATGGCCGACGTAGACCCAGGTCTTTTCGAAGATGCGCTCCATTTCTAGTTCGAAAATAGCTGGATCAGTGAACAGGCGACGGTGAACCTTTTCCCGGTGCACCATGGCATCAATCAGATTAGGTTCAAACGGTAAATTTTCCATTCACATTGCCCCTTTAGAAATATGGCCACTTTGATAGCCACCTTCTAACAAATGCAATCTCAACGCTAGTAATTTCTAATTAGCTGTTGGCCTGGAATAGTTACTATCACCTGAATGGGGCTAAAAACTGTTAAAAATTTACTGATTCGCCACACCCACAGATCCGACCGAATCAATACAAAGACCTTGCAAGCCTTGCACTGATTAATCTAGAGTTTAATCGGAAATTTTGGTATCAAAAATTTCCACATCGCCGCTGAACTCCTGAGGGCAGAGTTCACCTTGATCGATCAGGTAATGGTAGCTACATACTTTATTTCGGCCATCTCCCTTAGCGTAATAAAGTGCCCGGTCAGCCTTTTCAAGGATCATTGATTGATGTTCACGCTTATCAATATTAACGGTGCCAATGGACGCAGTTACGCGGCCGACCTGAGGAAATTCAAAAGCCTCTAAACTCATCCGAAACCGGTCAAAGGCGATCATAGCCTCAGATTCATATAGTGGCGCAAGAACAATCACAAACTCTTCACCGCCATAACGGAACAGCAAGTCATTATTCCGAAATGATTTTTTCAACAGGTTGGCAACAAGTATTAATACTTCATCACCCAACACATGGCCATGGCTGTCGTTTATTTTCTTGAAGTGGTCAATATCGAGCATGCCAACCCAGTGATATAGATTACTCTTTTTGGAGCGTCGTTCATGGTCAGGGACATCTACAATAATTTTTTGGTCATCAATATGTGAGAGGAGTTCGGTGAACTGGGCGTCAAAGGTTTTACGGTTTAACAGGCCTGTGAGCGTGTCGTGTTCGTTGGCATCAAGAACCGCGATAAAGTTGCTACATATTGCCAATACCGCCGATATGTTTGCTGCCATCTCAGTGCTGGGATGGCAGCCGTGAACATCTAGCACCTGGGCGATTTTGCCGTTGATGATGATTGGAAATAACATCCGGCTTAGATCACGTTCCACCTGCACAATTATTTCACCGCTTTGAATGCATCGCGTCATATCTGTGTCACGCTTAACGCACACCAGGCCCTGCTTTAGCCACAAACGATCAAAAAAATCACGGGGCGCTTGGTTTGGAATCGACATCACTACCTCCATGTAATCAGCACCGGAATCTGCGGGGACCTGCAGTAGCACAAGACCTCTATATCTCGCTAAATTACCTAGATTGGCGACCAGCTCTTTAGTCAGAGAGTTTTTGGTTTGGCACTCAGTGATCTTTAATACTGATTGCAATACCGGATCTTGTTCGGAAAGCATGAGTCTGCCTGGTTATTCGATTCTGGTAACTGCTGTGTGGCGGCGCTTGGGTGTTAGGTCTTGGGCAGTGGCAATGAATTCGATGCACCCATAAACCATATTCTGCTTACATAAGTCAGCGCAGCCCCGGGCCGAATGAAATCTGGATCTGGTTTGATCTTGGCAATATTTCGGCTCTTATCTTATTTTATTAAGTTAGATTCATGGTAGATCTGCATGTTAATCGTCGGCAGTTGGGCTGAAAACCGCGTTGCTCCAGGCACTGGATATGCCCGAGATTGCCAATAACAGACAAAACTCACAACCAATCGGCGCCACAAGTCTGAATCGGGTTGACGTTGGCCTTCGCGCTAGCCAGACTTTGCATCAGAAAATTCAGCTACCGTTGAAGCTCTGCAAGCCGATCAGGTAGCTTTTAAACTTTTGGAGAATTAAATGGCTACAAGTAACTTGCAGGTTTACCAATTTAGCTGTCTTGATGACAATTTTGGTTATCTGGTGCATGACCCTGATACCGGAACGACAGCCACTATTGATACCCCGGAAGTGTCAGCCATCAATCAGGCTCTATCGGTTAAAGGTTGGAAACTGACGCACATTTTGAACACCCATCATCATCCCGATCATGCCGGGGGAAATCTGGAACTTAAACAGCAGTGGGACTGTGAAATTATTGGTGCTGAATGCGATGCAGCGCGTATTCCGGGTATCGACCGACAGCTAGTCGATGGTGATAAGTTCGATTTTGGCGGCCACCGGGTGCAGATATTTGAAACCCCTGGACACACTGTAGGCCATATCGTTTATCACTTTATTAATGATGATGTTGCTTTCGTCGGTGACACATTGTTTTCAATGGGCTGTGGCCGGTTGTTTGAGGGGGATGCGACGCAGATGTGGTCCTCTTTACAGAAAATCCTCAAATGGCCAGAATCAACGCTGTTGTACTGTGCCCACGAATACACTCAGGGTAATGGCCATTTTGCGTTAACAGTAGAACCACAAAATGCTGACCTGCAGGCTCGCGTGAAACAGGTTGATGAACTACGCGCCGCCGGAAAATGGACTGTGCCGACCACTTTGAAACTGGAAAAAGCGACCAACCCTTTTTTACGGCCCGCGAGTGTTGACCTGCAGCAGACCATCGGCAAAGTTGGTGCTCCACTGGCAGAGGTGATGGGCGAAACCCGGCGCCTTAAAGACAACGCCTGACCAGGCCTGGTTGGTTGGCCCTGACCTATGTTAGTAGGGATACTCCAGGGCCTTAAATCCTTTCAATCTAAGGATATTTTTTGAAACTATCGCTGATGGCTGCCAGGTCCAGGAATGGAGTTATCGGTAATGGTGCCGAGATTCCCTGGCGTGCTAAAGGTGAACAGCTGCTATTCAAGGCCATTACTTACAACCAATGGCTCCTGGTTGGCCGCAAGACCTTCGAGTCTATGGGCGCACTACCCAATCGAAAATATGCAGTCGTTAGCCGTTCGGATTTTGCCTCTGCAGATGACAATGTGATGGTGTTCTCATCGATAGAAAAGGCCTTACAGGAGTTAGCCACATTAACCGATCATGTCATCATCGCTGGTGGCGGCGAGGTATATAAAAGCTTAATCGGCAGGGTTGATACCTTGCATCTGTCGATGATTGATATTGACGCAGAAGGGGATATCCTTTTCCCTGAAATTCCTGATTCGTTTCAATTGGTGTTTGAACAGGAGTTTGAATCGAATTTTAATTATTGCTATCAGATCTGGCAAAAGCGCTAGTTCGGCCAGAAAATTATCCAGCCTAATTAAGGCTATTTGTCGGGTAGTAGCTTGCCTGGATTCATCAGGTCATCGGGGTCCAGAGCCCGCTTTATTTGCCTCATCAGTTGCAGAGCAACAGGTGATTTGTAACGAACCAGTTCTTCTCGTTTGAGCTGCCCAATACCGTGTTCAGCAGAGATTGACCCACCAAATTTATCTACCTGATCATGGACCAGTCGGTTGAACTCGCTCCATTGAGCCAGAAACTCAGATGTCTCCATTTCAACAGGCTGGGAGAGGTTGAAATGGAGGTTGCCATCGCCCAGGTGGCCAAAAATGCAGGGACGAATATCGGTTAGCTTTTGACCTAGCAGGGGTAGGGTGGCGTCGACAAATTTAGCTAACCGTTGAATCGGCAGTGCAATATCGTGTTTGATGCTGCCACCTTCGTGTTTCTGAGCGGCTGAAATAGCTTCCCTTATCGCCCAGAAGTCTTCTCCCTGCTGCAGGCTTTGAGCAATAACGACGTCTCGTACCTGCCCATCATCCAACGCTTGAGATAGACGTTTCTCTAACAGGCTTGCCAGCGGAAAATGATCGCTGGCGGTCAATTCAAGCAACAGGTACCAGGGCGCTTGAGTTGTCATGGGTGCACGGGCACCGGGTTGATGGCGCAGCGCAAACTGCAGGCTGGTTGATGACATCAGTTCACAACCGCTCACCGCACCATCGCTAAGCTGTTGTAGGTCACTCAACAGATCAATGCCAGCCGATATTTGATCAATGGCTAACCAGGCGGTATGGCACTGCGCAGGGGCTGCAAATAATTTAAGTTTGGCGGCGGTAACAATGCCCAGCGTGCCCTCAGCGCCAATAAAAAGATTGGTTAGGTCATAACCGGTATTGTCTTTTCTTAAACCGCGTAGATCATCTAGCAGGTCACCGTTGGCCAACACAACTTCAAGACCACTGACCAGTTCCCGGGTGTTGCCGTAACGCAACACATTGGTGCCTCCGGCATTGGTGCCGATGGCACCTCCAATCATGGCGCTACCATCGGCAGCAAAACTCAGCGGAAATAGCCGACCGGCCTCAGATGCAGCCTGCTGGATGTTAGCAATAATGCAGCCCGCTTCTGCGACCAGACTATTGGCGGTGCTATCAAGCTGACGAATCTGTGTTAACCGGCTCAGGTTTAACACGATCGTCTGAGAACTCATTGCCGTAGCGCCGCCACAGAGGCTGGTATTGCCACTCTGGGGCACCATCGGGACGCCGGCTGCCGCACAGGTTTTTACAATGTTGACGACTTCTCCAGCAGTGGCTGGTCGGACTAATGCCATGGCGCTGCCCTGATACAACCCACGGGGTTCAGTTAAAGATGGCTGCAGTTTATCGGCATCGGTAAACAGGTGATCTGCGCCGACGATTGAGCCGAGCTGATTTAAAAAAAGACTGTTAGTAGTGCTGGGCATCAGACTGGAAATTCCGGTTTGAATATCAGGCTAAGTGGAGGATCTACTTAGTTTACGAGAACAGCTAGTTGTTGAGGCCTCGAAAAACGGATACCTGGAAAAAAACCGATACCTAGCAAAACCGATACCCAGGAAAATCGCCACCCAGTAAAACCGTGAATTTATTGCCGGTTATTGGTTAAAACCAGCCTAAATAAAGAAGCGCTCTTTATTTAAGGAGAAACCTGATCGGCACGGTCAATGTTATCTCACGGTCAGGTATTTCATCAGGTGGCGCGGGTAGTGGTTGGGCCCGTTCGAGTATTCCCAACCCGCTGCGATCAAGCAACATGGAACCCGAACTGCGGAGCAGTTGTTTGCGTAATACATAACCCTGTCGATCGATAGCAAACTGAATTTCAACAATACCCTGCTGACGACGCTGCAAAGATTTACGTGGATAACGTTTATGGCGCTCCAAATGGGCCAGAAGGCGGTTGTGCCAGTCTGGAACCGCAGTGGATTTGCTGCTCGAGCTAGCACTGAGTCGTGGCGCCTGCTGTTCGAGCCTTGCTGTTTCCAGGTCAGCGCTCGGCGAATTAACGGCTGCTTTGCTGCTAGCCGCCTCGAGCTGCGCAGTCGGTTGAACTGGTTTTTTTGCTGGAGCAACCTCAGGTGTAGGTTGGCTTTGCTGTGCTGATAGTGCAGGGGTTTCAATATCCAAAACTGGAGTCGCCAATGGGTATCCTTCTACTGACGGGTTAGTCATTGACTCTGTTTTAGGTTGAGTTTCATTAACAGGTGTCTTTGGTCCGGCTTGACTGGTGGACTCCATAGCTGGCTGACTAATAGCGGGAACCGGCGCGAGTTCTAGCAGAATGGGCACGCCACCCGGAACCTCCAGCTTCGGCCGATTAGGTAACCAACTATTGGCGATTACCAGCGCAACCACCACCAGACCATGCAACACCAGGGCGATGAGCGCGGAGGTTATCCAGGCCTGAGTCGGGCCAAATGGGGAATAAGCAGGTGAAATCATTGGCTGTAGGCTATTTGCAGACTTTTCTGCTGATCCGTTTAGGCTCACTGATCCAGCGATTCAAGCCCGACCAGAGCAATTTTCATATATCCAGCTGCCCGTAATCGATCCATCAACGCCATCAGTTCCCCATAGGCGACCTGGCGATCTGCCCGCAGGAATATGCGTTGATTAACATCCTGCTGGGTGGCCTGATTTAACAGCGCAGCAAGATTATCAATTTGGACCAATTGATCCCCCACAGCAATCGACCGGTTTTTCTTCAAGGTGACAGTAACAGGCTGATTTTCATCTAATTGATTGGCAGCACTAACAGCAGGTAGGTCAACCGGAAGATCTACAGTAGCTAGAGGGGCTGCCACCATGAAAATAATCAGCAGTACCAACATGACATCGATGAAAGGTGTGACATTAATCTCATGGCTTTCAGCCAGATCAAGTTCATCCTGATCACTGTTTAAAAGCATTATGGCTGGTTTGATCCAGCTGCAGCGCGTTGGTCCAGATCCCTTGATAGTAATTGCATTAAAATTGCGGAGAGGTCACTGACACGGGCTCGAGAAGCGCTAATTCGACGACTAAAATAATTGTAGATCACCACCGCAGGTATTGCCGCCACCAACCCCATAGCGGTTGCTAGCAGCGCCTCGGCAATGCCCGGCGCAACCACGGCCAGATTGGTGGTTTTCGATTCTGATATGCCAATGAAGGCATTCATAATGCCCCATACCGTACCAAACAAGCCGATGAAAGGTGAGGTGGAACCGATGGAAGCAAGTAAACCGGTGCCCATCGACATTTGCCTGGCAGCTGCGGCCTCGAGCCGGCTAATCCGTGACAGGGCCCTCTCTTTAACCCCGTCTTTATCAGCATCCGCTGACGCCAGTTTTAGTTCCTGCTGGACCGAGGCTAACAAGGCGTTACCAATACCCGTCCGCAATACTTCGGATTGGCTGATATCACTGAGCTGCGTGGCAGAAGAAATGCTAGCTGTCTGTTGGCCGAGTGTTTGATCCAGCTGTTTCAGCTCGCGCTGCTTGGCAATCGCAATGGTCCAGGTCATTAGAGAGGCAACCGACAACAGCACAATGACAAATTTCACCACCAGATCAGCATCTACAAACATCTGCCAGGGCGAGAGTCGATGAGGTAGTGGCGGCTTTATTATTGATGTCTCTGAATTAGCGGATATCGCAGTAACCTGACTCTGCTGATCAGTGGATAACACCTGGTTTTTCTCTGCAGCAGCGCTGACGAAACCGCTAGCCATGCTTAACAGCACTAGCAGTATAGTGATCGAGGGAATTGCTCGGGGAGTTGTCATTTGGCTGTCTTAGAAATGAAAAATGAAGTAACCAGGTTCAACCGTTCCAGTAACGACTTGATGATCAGTGTCTGCTAGAACCGGTTTATTGTTGTTAATTAACTGTCCGTGATCCCAGTGATATTTTGAACACCGCTTAGAACAAATTGACTCGGTAGCCTGCTCAGAACTAAAAACCGTATCTGAACAGACTACCAGTTATCTGTCCGAAGTCAGATTGAATAGAACCTTTTAGCGTTGGCCGCAAGAATATTGGCCTTATCGTTATCACTAATCTGGGTGATTCCCATCAGCTCATCGATCTCATGTTCAATAGTTTCTTTATTAACTTCATGAGGGTAATCGCTGGAAAACACAAAGGCTTCGCTGCCATAAGTGTTGACGGCGTAAGCAAGCGCAGGTTCATCACCCTCAACGCCGACAAATAACCGGCCCGCCTTGATGTACTCACAGATGCGTTGAGATGTTTTCTCACCATCACCGAGCTTCAGGTAGTTGCCGCGCGGATCAATCGGCTTGAATGCACCATAGGAGCCACTCATGCGCTCCATGATCAGCAGGAACCAGGCCAGCCCACCTTCCATAAAACCAAAGCGAACATTCTCAAAACGCTCGAATACCCGATTGACCAGCATATCCGAGAAATTCAGCATCAGGCCAAACGGATGTCCCAATGCGTGGGCAGCCGCGAATACGCCCTGGTTGTCCATGCCGATGTTTTGATGAGCGCCCCCATGCAGCGCTATCGCACAACCCAGGCGATCGGCTTCTTCATAGACCCGCCAGTAATAGTCCTGGCCCAATAACATGGGTAAACCGGTAGGTGGCAGCATAGCGCCCACCATGCCTAACTCAGTGACGGCCCGGTTAAGTTCTTTAACCGCTTCATCGGGATCCTGCATGGGGATCAGGGCAAGCCCTTTAAATCGATCATCGATTTTGCTGTAGGTGTCCGAAAGCCAGTCGTTGTAGGCACGGCAGGCATAGATCGCCAGGTCTTTATCGGTAATCCGGCCGTAGGAAAGCGCGATGGTGGGGTAGAGCACTGCAGCGGCAAAATTTGCTGAATCTAAAAAACCGGACCAACCAGTAACTCCACCCGGATCTTCAAACGCTGAAGGAGGAGCCTGCCACGGAGCCTGATGCAAATTATCGAGTGGCGGAAAAGGCCCCTGCATTTCGATAATCATGGTTTTTCTAGCAGCAGGTGGCATGCGGTCCAAAATACCGGGAATATCTTCAAAAACATGGCCATCGCCATCGATCATCAACGGACGGGTTGTGTTCATTTTTCTCTCCTCCAGGTCTAAAAGTCATCACTGACTCAGTGACAGGGAGGTTATACCGCTCAGATTACGAAGGCTACCTAAGGTGCTCTATTTTGCGATTACTAGCGCAGTGGAATAGTCATTACCGGCCGAGTGGACAGATGCACGACTTTCTCGGTCACACTCCCCATAATGAAATGTTTAAGACCCGTGCGGCCCTGGGCACCCATGACTATAACGTCGGTATTCAGATCATCGGCCACCGCAATTATTTGATCCGCTGCACGACCACTTCGAATGATGGTTTCGGCGATGCCCACATCACCAATTAACGGTTTAACAACCTCCTCAACAATAGCTTTAACATCTGCTTCAAGCTCTTCCTCAGACTCAACAGCAAATCCAGCACCCTTACTTCGGCCGGGCAGTTCAAACACGAAAAGTAAGTTCAATGCGATTTCATACTGGCCGGCAATACGGGCCGCAAATTCAACTGTCTGGGGTTGAACTTGTTCAGGATTGATC
>JAESTY010000189.1 GCA_016763355.1 Immundisolibacteraceae bacterium | reverse complement strand
TGTGCCGGTAGCTCGGCCCGGTCGAAACCGATTGACAGTAGCCAGCTATCGCTGACCTGATAATGTCCGCTGGTCAGGTCAACGTCGAAATAACCATCACAAAGCGCGTCAGCGACGAGGTTTGAATCGAGTTGCGCAAATGGGCCGCTAGAGTTGGTTGAATTGGGCCGGAGTTGCCATATTTTTAACAGCAGTAAAACAATAATTGCGATCAGCAAAAATAGCGTGATGTTCACAGGTGTCATATAGCCTGCTCTCCGTTTGCGGCTGGATCGCGATTAGACTAACCAAATAAATTTTATTTCATAACTCTCTAATTTAAATTGTTCTAATATATCGGCCGTGGTTGGTCAATCTTTATTGCTTCTGGGGACTTAGGACATGCGGCTGATCAATAAAGTTCTGAGTGAATATTATCTGCAACCAACCCGGTTATTGGCTCGATAACAGCGAGCGAAGATTATGTCTGCGTCAATTAATGAACATTCGACCCAGGGCCCAGGGCCTGATTCGGGCTGTTGATTGTCGATAGAGTGCTGAGCGAAAAACAGAATTGGGTTCCACCAAGCGGGGAGCTAGCACTGAGCCAAATTTTGCCACCATGGGCTTCAATAATTCTCTTTGCCGAGGCCAGGCCAATGCCGGTTCCTAACTGGTTTGGATCAAGCTGATTGAATAGCTCGAAGACCTTATGCTGATAGGTCTCAGTAATCCCTGCGCCGTTATCGTCAACATAAAAATAGCTCTTATGCTGGTTCCAGCCGATCTGGATCTGAATTTCCCGGTCTTTGCAGCGAAACTTAATCGCGTTATCAATCAGGTTTTGATAAAGCTGGGCGAGTCGGTCTGGGTCACCATCAACCTCGGGCAGGTCCTGCTGCACGGTGATCTGTGCGGATGACTCTCGGATCTGGCCAGCCGTTCTTTCCAGTGCATCATGAATAATATCTGTCATTGGCGTCGAAACTGCGCTGTGGGGAGTAATACCGAGGCGAGAATAGTCGAGCAGCTCGGAGAGCAGTTTATGCATTTTATTAGCTGCCCGGGTGATGCGTTGCAGGTCTTTTTTTGCATCATCAAGTTGATTGTTCTGCAGGTTGTCAGCCAGTATTTCGGCAAACCCTTTGATGGTAATTAATGGGCTTTTCAGGTCATGGGAGATGGTGTAGGTGAACTGTTCGATGTCGGCTTTCTGCTTTTTTAGCTCACGAATATAACGCTGACGCTCTGCCATATCCCTGACTACTGTAACGATTTGGGTTTCATCGTTGATGATGACGGTTTTTGCGTGGGCTTCGACCGGAAATGTGCTGCCGTTTCTGGTGCGGTTGGTGGCTTCAGAGACCGCTTTGCTGTCGTGATGGAGTGCCTCGATTACCCTGGCCTGGTTGATATGGTGCTCTGGGATGGTAATCACGCCAATGGGTTGGCCGATGAGTTCATCTCGCTGCCAGCCATGGCTTTGGGCCAGTTCGTGATTACAGTCGAGGATAATGAGATCTTGTTCTTTAAATAGCAGTACTCCGTCGGGCAGCGCATCAAATAACTGCCGGTATTTTTGTTCGCTTTGTTGCAGTTTGTGCTGAACTTGCCTGCGATCGCTGATATCGATCAAGATAGTAGCAACCACGGTTTCGCCTTCCCATTCGGTGACCTGAGTCCATGCATCGATAGGGAATGATGTGCCATCTTTGCGCCACATGTTGGCTTCTTCGTGAAACCACTGTTCGCTATCATCCCGGTCACCCTGTAACTGCTGGAATAGCTCCTGGATTTGATCAGCGGACCAGTCACAGATTAATTTTGTCAGGTTGCCCTTGAGCACTTCATCCTTTTCAAAGCCACTGTCTACACAGTATTTCTGATTAACAAACACCACTGAGAGGTCGCTAATCCGGGTGATGACCAGTCCAGTTCGTGACCCTTCAAGCAGTTTTCCATACTGAACATATCGAGATTCAGAGAGCTTTTGTTCGGTGATGTCGCGGAACACACCTTCTATACCGATAAACCGACCTGACAGATCGGCATTAGGTTCGCCATATAAAATCACATGGCGTAGCGTTCGTTGGCGGGTCAGCAGCCGAAACCCAGTTTCAAACGGTTGATTGTCCGTTTGTGCCTGTGCAATGGTTTGTTGAACTTTTAACAGGTCGTCGGGGAATACGGTCTCTGCTAGTGAAACTTGAAACCATTCTGGTTTGAGGTTGGTTTCAACGCCATAATCCTGGGCTGGTGCGACGAGAAAGTTTTCACCCTCTATTCGGCAGTCCCGCAACCCGGCCAGGACCTGAGAATTGCGCAACATTTTTTCAGTTTGTTTCAGGTCGGATATGTCGGTGTGCCTGACCAGAGCGCGAACTGCCTGGCCGTTCAGGTCATTGATGATTAGTACGGTGCTACGGATCCATATCCAGTGGCCAAGGCAATGGCGAAGTCGAAATTCGTGGGCATAGCGTTGTGGCGACTGTGATGTGGCAGTTTGGTCCAGAGTCTCTGTCAGGTGTTGAGTATCAGCGGGGTGGCAAATCTCTCTGGTGGCCTCTGTCAAGGTCGGAGGTAGCTGGTTGCGTTGATAGCCAGTAAAATTTAGCCAGTTGTCGTCCGGCGAGAAAACCATGGTTCGAGGATCATATTCAAGATGGCCTTCGCCGATCAGGTCGAGCAGGGCTTTGGGTACCGTGACCATTTCAATATTGCTAACCGAAGATGTGGCCCTTCTGGTTAGCCATAAACTGCCAATGAGCAGCATAGTCAAACCGGCGAGCAGTAGAGGAATACTGATTAAAGTCATGGTCGGCCATTTGTATAAACAATCTGAGGGGTTGGTATAGTCCAGGCGTTAGAGGTAAATGTAACCGATCGCTAACCTAATGCTGAGTTATTAAATAGTTTCAGCTTAATGAGGAGTTAGGGTTAATTACCAGGCAGGGTGAAACAGAAGCAGGTACCGCCCAGGTGCGACGGCGACTGCACCCATATTTTTCCGCCATGGGTTTCGACAATTCGTTTCGCGGTTGCCAGGCCGATACCTGAACCACGATGCTGGGGATCGAGTTGATCAAACAGTCCAAACACCTTGTCCTGAAACTCTAGTGCAATACCGGGGCCGTTGTCGTCTATAAAAAAACACTTCTGTTTGGAATCCCAGCCGAGTTCAATGTTTATATTGGTATTATCGACATTGAATTTAATCGCGTTATCAATCAGGTTTTGATAGAGCTGGGCCAGGCGACCTGCATTACCCTTAACCGTAGGCAGATCAGGGGTAATGGTCAATGTCGCAGCCGATCTAACGATCTGTCCGGCAACCCGCTCCATAGCGTCTTCGATCACTTCTGTCATTGATACCTGTTCGGTTTTAATAACGGTGACGCCGAGTCGAGAGTATTCGAGTAGTTCCGTCAGTAGAACATGCATCTTTCCTGCGGCACGAGTGATGCGCTGCAGATCGCTATCGGCTTCATCGAGTCGATTGTTTTTCAGATTATCGCTAAGGATCTCGGCGAAACCCTCGATAGTGATTAGCGGGCTTTTCAGGTCATGTGAAATCGCGTAAGTAAACTGTTCTATGTCGGCTTTTTGTTGCTGAAGTTCTCGAATATAGCTGTTACGTTCGGTGGCATCTCTGAGCACCGTGACCATCAGGCGTTGATCCTGGATGGTGATTGCCTTGGCGTGAGCCTCGAAGGGCAATTCGGTACCATCTCGATGTATGTCAACGCCTTCGCTGACAAAGAGATTG
>JAESTY010000188.1 GCA_016763355.1 Immundisolibacteraceae bacterium | reverse complement strand
TCTTGACTTAACATGTTAAGGGTTTTTTGATTTTGCTTCATAGTCACTATGAACGATTATTCCGCAAAACTATCGGGCACAAAGTTCAGAAACAAAATAATCAGGTACAAATGGTTGCGTGCAGATCAACTAGCGCGTAGTTCTAGTGGTTTCCACGGAGTAATCCAGCCACACTCAGGTCTTCATCGATTTCTGGCCAATGGATGCCCTCACCATCTCCGAGGAGTTCGTGGTTCTACAATTGGGCGTTTGTTGCCGCCGCCAAACGTGGATACCAGATTATCGGGACCGTAATTTTGCGTCCATCAACCAGTGAGACGATTAAATCATCGTCGGTAAACTCGACGCTTTGGGCCAAAGGATAGGTCTCAATTGCCGATGTGCTCATTCCAAGCCTCCAGAAATAATTCTCTGTTTTGATCTACATGCTTACGCAATGTTCTTAGCATCATGTGATGCAAACCGTTTTGAACTAGCGAGGGAAACGGGGTGTAACCAAAAATTTGCAAGAAGCCGGTCCCTTTGTACATGAACATGAGCCGGTTCTCCTTGTTCATTACTATAGATAAAAAATCGGTAAGGCCCAATTTTAAGTATTGTCGGCATCTTCGGTTGTCATCTCTTCGAGCCTGTGGCGTTTGACAGCGAATATACGTTTAATTGCCGCCATCTGTAGAGAAAATCACAAGACTAATCTGGATCAGGCCTGGATGCGAAACATTCTAAATCTGAGACCCTCGTCCACGAGAAGCCCCCGAATGATCTGTGAGAAGAAAAAGCCTGGGTATCGAACGGCCTCTGGAAGTCTTTACCCAAAACCTCGCTGGTGCATCTGGAGCTAGATTGCACCCTTCAGCATCAAGTGAGGTTGATCTAGGCACAGGCTCGAAAGTGGCGGTGAAGTTCCTATCGCTGATTGCCCCAAACATACCAATTAGATGCTACCCAAACCCAGTAGCCCGCTTTTCCTTGTTGTCCACACCACACGCCACCACCCCAATAACCTTCATCCAGAAAATTAGGGTCCAGAAAATTAGGGTCAGGTCTAGAATCGAAGCATTCTGTTTCTGTGACCCTCGCCCAGGATCAGTCTCCTGAGCGATCTGTCAGAAGAAAAATCCGCAGCTCTCGTTCACCGCGCATGACATAAACGATATAAACCGTCTGGTTTTCTAATCGATAGAAAACTCGGCAGGGCCCGACGATAACTTCGCGATAGCGGGTCGGTTTTTCGAGTTCTGGAGGGCGTCGGCCGGAGTTAGGGTGCTGCTCTAGTCTCTCTACGGTTGTAAAGACTTGCTGAACGAGACTAGCAGCCATCTGGAAATTATCAAGCGCGATATATTCAGCTATTTCTGTCAGGTCTGACAGCGCTGGCCTGGTCCAGACTACTTGAGCCACTTGGCCATGGTCTGTCTCGCCTGGTCTTTGCCAAGTAGTTCTCCGTCGTCGATGGCACGTTCACCGCGGGAGAGTCCTTCCAGGATCCGCATTCGAGTTTGCATCAACTCATAGTCTGCGACATCGACAAGATAAGCCGAAGGTTGGCCGTGCTCCGTAATCAGAACCGGTTCTTTGGTGGTGTGCAGTTCAGCCAGTATTTTGGTGGCCTGGCGTTTCAGGGTGGTAACGAGTTCGGTTTTCATGAAGTGATACTAAACTGATACTAATCGGCGATCAAGACCTGGCTGGGTCTCGTCTTAGTAGCGAGATTAGTAGTCCCAGGCTGTTGGTTGCGGGTAGGGGTTTATCTTTCGGTGTTGATCAAATGAAGGGCTGGGTTCATGCCTTCATGAAGTACACGCACTATGGTGGTGCCGTGAGCAGCCTCGAGAAGATAGAGCACGTGGCTTTCATAGGGGAAGCAGCGCAGATCGTCATAAATACTTGAGTATTGCCGGGTGATTTTTGGATTATGGGCGACGGAGTCTGCAAATTCTTCCAGGCTATCGATATGGCTGCTTGCCTGATTTTTCCCCCAGGTTTCCAGGGTGTAGCGGATGATTTGGGTTAAATCGTGCTGTGCCTGTTCTGTGAACTTATAGGTCGGCATCAGTGACCTGATTTCACAGGCGCTGTAGAACTTCGAGGCCAGAGTTAACTCGCCCTGCATCAATGTCTTCCAGTCCCTTTTGAATTTCCTGCTGAATCAGTGTGCGTTTGAGCGTTTCTATGTCAGCGTAGTCTGCGGCTGAGACCACAACGGCTACTGGTTTGCCATTTTTGTTAATTCTTACCGGGCCTTTTTGTACCTTGAGTAACACCTCGCCGAATTCACGTTTCGCATCACTGGCGCTGAGGGTTTCCATGATGTTCACCTGACATGCTTAAGAAATAATTATATTAATTTAGATGATCATTTTAATTAATATTGTCAATCGAACGAAACGGGTAGATATTTCTGTGTCATGGATCGTAAATGGGTCTGTTTGTGGTTATTCGATTTTAGACCGTCATTTAGGGAACCGAAAAAACCACTATTTTTCGGACCAGTGAAGAAGCAATGCACATGGGGGTTGATTCGTATCGTTGAAATATAATGAAATGGAGACGGTCGGTCTCGTGGCTTCGAGCAACGGCTAGTTTTAGGTAAATAACAGTGCTAGTAGGGCAATAAGCCCCAGACTTGCCAGGTACGGCAGGACTGATAGCAAGTGGAGTATTCTTTTCGCGTTCTCAAAGCGGGCTGCTTCATTCAATTTTGGAAATGGCTCGTTTGCGGGCACCGGCACGCCAAGAAAAGCACATAGTGGTTGCCAGCCATCCCTGACTTCAAAAACCAGCAATTGGTCACTCGGCACTGCTTGCTGTACCTCGTCGATGTTTTTTCTGTAGACCTCAATGGCATGGTCTCTATCCGGAAACTGGCCGCTAAAAACCCCATCCCAGATCACGCAATAGGCCATTTTCATTTGCAACTTCCATTTCGGTAACACCAGGCCAACCCAGCTGGGGAACATCTCAGAAAGTTTCCAGATAGTGTCAGCCATACTTTGATACCAGCGATCCGGGTCACGTACGGTAAGAATGACTTTGGCATCTGGATAATGGTTAAGCAGCTGTTTGTAAAACGAACAGGCGGGAAAATCCACCGCGGCCTGATAACCGGCGAAAACCTTGTCCCAGTCCTGTTGTTCCCCATTCCACGCATTGATCCAGGTGGCTGCTCGCTCCGATTTTTTTTGAACCTCCTCCATGTGATAACAGGGTCCAAACCCGAGGAACTCTAGTGCGACCTTCGATGAGGCTGTGCCAGTGCGGCCGAATCCAGCCCCAGTTACCTTTAATGCCATATCGACCTTTCAATCTAGCCTGCAGATGTGTAATGCTTTTAGTCGTTCGAAAATGTCGTAAGGGGGTAAACCCTGTTGACCCCATCACTGTTTATTTTGCTTCGGTGCCATTCGTAGCGGGCATTAGCCCCATGACCATTGCTGCCATCGCCTTAATCCCAGTAGCTATGGATTGCACCGGCTCAGGTGCAAAAAACGGCGAATGGAGGGAAGGCAGGGCGATATTATCGGCCGCGGCCTGCTCAACAACCTCTGGCGCAACACTCCCCAACTTAAACAGGTGAGTGGGGATCAGCGGCTCCTGCTTGCCGTAGCGAGCAAAATCTTCACCGCCCATCACCGCGGGTACTTCATAGACTGCCTGTTCTCCCAGGGTTTTTCGCAATATGGGTAACAACTGCTCGGTTAATGCCGGGGTGTTATAGACCGCTGGGGTGTAAAGATCCTGGTGGGTGATTTCCGGTAGTAGCTTGTCGGGTAGTCCATAGCTGCGGGCTTCCGCATTGGCAATACGGGTAATGCCATCGAGTAACTGTTTGCGTACCGGGTCACTGTAGGATCTCACGGTGAGTTCCAGTTTTACCGAATCGGGAATCACATTGCGCTTGGTACCGCCATGGATGGAGCCGACGGTGACCACGCCGGGGTCCAGTGGTGATAACTCGCGAGAGACCAGGGTTTGCAGATCACTGATGATTCGAGCGGCGAGCACGACCGGGTCTTTAGCCAGGTGAGGGTAGGC
>JAESTY010000187.1 GCA_016763355.1 Immundisolibacteraceae bacterium | reverse complement strand
TACATCATAGTGCCGGCAGATGTGCCGGTTTCGGTGGTGCCGTAGCAGTTATAAACATTCGGTGTGATGACCTCACGGATTAATTTAAGCGTTTTCAAATCCATGACTTCGCCTGCAAACATCGCCCGTTTTACGTTACTCAGGTCCACCCCGGAAAGATCCTGACGCAACACCATCCGCCACATGGTTGGAATCAAAAATAGTATCGAACAGCGTTCACGAGCCGCTGTGGGCAGGTACTCCTGTGGATTAAATCCACTCATGAAAACATTGGTACCACCAACATTAAACATTGGAAATGAAACATTGATCCAGGCCATAAATGATGTGGTTAATATATTCAGTACTCGACTCGATGGGGTGGCACCATACAAACCGACAGCGCCACGAGCGCCATGAATTAATCCTCGATGGCTGTGCACCATTCCCTTAGGTAATCCGGTTGTACCAGAGCTGAGTGCAATCAGCGCAATATCATCAGGCTCGATCGGCATCGGTTCAAAATCAAGCTCATAATTCTTGAGGTCGTCAGGAATCAAGGGGACGGTGCCGGAATCGATCTCTTCAGCCGTACTCAGTCCAGACGTCGCTCTTACAAACCCGGTAATAAAAGGAATCTGGGGTTTGATGGAGTCTATTCTGGCCTCCATACCCACGTCGTAGACCAACGCTCGTGGCGACAGGCGTTCTAATAACTGCACCACCGTATCATCTGACTCGCGAATATGAATGGCTACCGGAATAGCGCCCAATTCAATCGCGCCAAACAGTGCAATCGGATGGTTGGCTGACGGTAGCATCATCAGTGCGACCCGGTCACCCTTGCGGACTCCAAGTGAGTGCAGCAGCGCGGCCGTGCGTTGAATTTTGTCGAGCATTTCGTTGTAGGTATAGCGATAGGTCTCGTCAACAGCGGCTTCATTGTCACCATGAAATCGAGTTGAGCGATGAATCATATCCCTGATGCTATTAATCCCCTCACCTGCCATCTTTTCTTCCTCCCCGTATTAATTTTGTTGCGCAGCTCGTGGCCTTCGTGAAACAATTTTTTTAATAAAATGTAGGTACTATTTTTCAGCCCAGGTTTTGTTTCTAATGCCCTGCTCTAACGAGGCAAGTAACATTGACTGGTTTTTTTATTGGTGCTGAAATTCTCGCTGGCTATCTTAGCTGATGATCAATTAAAGCAAAAAAAATAACCCCGATTTAAAGTCACTTTTAAAGTGCTAAATGGTTAATTTTATATTCGGTAAAATTTCAAAAAAATAATGAGCTGTGCGATGGAGGTGTTGCTGGGAGGCGCATTCGACGCCACCAAACCAGAGTATTCTAATAATGAACCTAATCGTCACGACTGACCTTAGAGGCATGATCAGCGTCGTTTCAGGTTATCTCCCTACTCCGCACTTCGCCCAAACTGGTCAGCACCTGTGCTGGCTGTTTCAATCTCGGCAGCCTACCCAGCGTCATTGCAAGCGGACTGGTTCGAGATCATCGACGGACGTCTGGGCACCACAACTGCAATCACCATGTTGGAACAACGCCGGCCCTCTTGGTTGAGGATGGCACTGGATCCTCAACATCAGGATCATTATCCGGCCATCATCTCTGACCTGGTCCAGCCAATCGGCCACCGGCAATCTGGTGGTAGTGAGGTCTCTACCCTGCTTGAACATTCTGATACCAGTCTGTATGTCCGTGGCTTAGATGGTTTATTGCAGGTAACCCTGGGTAATGAAACACATCGCCCCCAGGTTCCAAAACCAATTCGGGCCGGCCAAAGTGTTTTCGATTACTACCCGCCTGATGCGCTGCAGGCGATGTTGGCAGGTGACGCCAAAATGATTAGCAGTGGCCAACCGATCCAGACTGAGGAAAGCATTACCGACGCTACCGGCAAACGCTACTTTCGTTCGACCAAGTCGCCTATTTTTGATGAACAGAATCAGTTAATTGGCTCTTCTGGATTGGTCCATGAAACCACCGGATATCGACAAAACCTCGATCAGCTGACGACTAGCCAGGCCCGTGTTGCCCATTCGATGGTGTCAAGTTCTCTGGCGGTGATCATCAGTCGGTTAGGCGATCGTAAAATCATTTCTGTCAACGACAGCTTTGAATTCCAATTTGGCTATGATCAACGAACCATTGTCGACCGTACTCTGGCACAAATCGGCATTGTCGATTTTGATGCTCAGGAGCGGTTGGCTCAACAGGTGATTAGCGACGGAGAAATCACCAATCGCAGGATAAGCCTCAACACTTCAAACCAGTCTTCGCGCGCTGTCGAGCTCACTGCGTTTGTGATGGATGTTGAAAATGAACCTTGCATGATCAGTCTGTTAGTCGATCAAAGCCGTGCGCAGACTGCTGAAGCCAGGCTGCAATTGATTGCAGATGCCAGTTTTGAGGGCATCGCACTGCATGACGGCCAGATCTTGTCGGAAATTAATCAGACTGGTTGCGAAATTTTTGGTCGCAATCGCGAGGAACTCATTGGCGTCAACATATGGCAATTATTTCCATTAGATAGCCATGCCACCGTCGCGGATGTTGTTAACACGAATATTCAAACTCCTTATCAAGTCAGCGTTGTCCGACCAGATCAAACCACACGGACGCTGATGGTTCGTGGTCATGAAGTTGACGAAATTGACCAGACCTATCGCATTACTGTGTTTCAGGATGTCACCGACGAGCAAGAATTAAAAAACCAGCTACGGCGCTCGCAAAAAATAGAGATTCTGAGCCAGCTTACGGGTGGCATATTCCATGATTTCAACAACATCCTGGCTTCAATTTTAGGCTTTAACGATCTGAAAATTGACCAGTTGAGCAAAGATAAACCGATCGATCAGGACAAGCTGCTGCATTGGGCTCGCCAGATAAAGTCCTCAGGATCCCGTGGTCGTGACCTGGTTAAACAGATGCTTTCCTTTAGTCGTGGTGGTAGCGCTCGGCCAGTGCCAACCGACCTGACCGCAGCGATCAACGAAGTCGCCACCATGCTTCATGTATCCATCCCTCAAATCATCGTTAATGACAGTTCTGTTAGCGAGCTTGCCAGGGTATTGATTGATCCGACCCAGCTAAATCAGGTGCTGTTAAATCTCTGCATCAATGCCAGCCACGCTATCGATGAGGCCAACGGCATCATTTCAATCACCGTGGGACACCAGCAATTTTCGGTGCAGCCTTGCAGCAGCTGTCAAAAACCGCTGCAAGGGGACTTTGTGGTCATTCGTGTCACTGATAATGGCAGCGGGATTGAACCGGAATTGGTCGAAAAAATCTTCGATCCGTTTTTTAGTACCAAAGCAGGCAATCAGGGTACGGGCATGGGTTTGTCGATGATTCACGGCATTATTCATGATTGCCACGGCCACATCATCGTCGAGTCAACGCCCGGTCAGAACACCACTTTTAGTGTGTTACTGCCTGCCTATACTGAATCGCCAACCGAGTCATCAGACACGGTTGGCCAAGTTACCGAAAATAAAATGGTAGTGCTGATTGACGACGATGAACTGATGGCCGACATGCTTTATCGAGCTCTAAAGCAACGGGGTTATCTACTTAAGAGGTTTCCTTCAACAGCTGATGCTTTGGTTGGTTTTAATAGCTTTGGGGATCAGTGGGATCTACTGATTACGGACCAGAAAATGGCTAAACCGAACGGGGTTGATGCAATCGAGCAGATTTTTCAACGCAGGAAAAATCTACCGATCATTGTTCAAACCGAAAATAGCGACCTGGTGTTAGATCAGCCGCACTGGATCAGCATGGCAAAACCGGTTGAACAAAAACGACTCCTCAGCACGATTGATGAGTTACTCAATGTGGATTGAGCAACGGCGCTATTTCTGAATATCAACTATTCAGAAATAGCGGTATTTACCGGTTCAACGGTTAATCAGATCAGCCGTTAACCAGCTTAAGTTCCTGTTCAGAGACCTCAATCATCATTCGCAGTAGTGCTGCGCTATAGGTCTTACCCTGGGCATCAATGCGTAGGGTTACTGTGCCACCGCCGTCCAGGGCATCGCGCAGAAAGAAATTAAATGCGCTGAGCTTAGGCAGTTCGTAGCGACTTACTTCGCCGTCACAAATCTCATCGAAATGGGTCGCGACCCGTTCGGTGGTGACTTCGCGCTGCAAAATCTCATAGAACGCAGGCTGTTTGGCGATCAAACCGATATTAGCGTGGCTGCCTTTATCCCCACTACGAGCATGGGCCAGTTTTCGAAGTTGAATTTGAGCCATGATTATTCTCCAAACAGGGTGACTAGGGGCTCGGCATACTGCTTATCCATCAGTGCGGGCCAATAGGCAATCACCTCTTCTACCCGAGAGCGGCCACCAAAGTACCCAGTCACATTGGGTGGGCCGTTACAGACCAGCGGCGCAATTTCATGGGTGAAACGGCGAATCGATTTTTTATCTGAACCACGCACACCGATGCGCAACTGGACTTCGGCAATGTCCTCATCTGGTGGTCCAGAAAGCGCGCTGCCATGACAGGCATTAGCGCCAAGAATTTCGGTATGAATCGTATCGAAGTTTAAATTCAGATCATCGAGCCGTTTGCGCACAATTCGGTCAGCCGCCTGGGCTTTTTTAACCGCATCTGGCCAGCCATAAACCAACGTGCCAGTAGTTTTATAACCGCCTGCATAGCTCATCGAAACCTTAAAATAATCAGGCGCGGGCTTGCCCTTAATTTGGCTGACTCTTACCCGGTTTGGTCCGATTTGTTCAAGCTCGATGGTGGTGAAGTCACAAATTACATCAGCGGTCTTGTACTCGTTGGGATCACCAATTTCGTAAAGTAACTGCTCGGTAACACTGGCAACGTTAACCCGTCCGCCCATCTGTTCGGGCTTGGTGACTACAAAACTGCCGTCTTCACTGAACTCGGCAATGGGATAGCCAATGTGGGCCATATCCTCGACCTGTTCCCAGTCGGCCATACAGTTGCCGCCGGTGGTCTGGGCACCACACTCGATAACATGCCCAGCAATAGTAGCCGCACTGAGTAAATCCCAGTCATCTGGCTGCCAGCCAAATTCGTGAATTAATGGTCCCACAGCAAGACTGGCATCGGTACAGCGGCCGGTGATGACGATATCCGCACCCTGCGCTAGCGCCTCGGCGATTGGGAAGGCGCCGAAATAGGCGTTGGCACTGGCCAACTGATCACGGACATCGGTCAGGGGTGCGTTGGTTTCCATATTGGCCAGTCTTTCACCGGCCTCTAAAATATGGTCGACATTACCCATAATGTCATCGCCAGAGACCACACCGACCTTGACCCGGTCCGCCAGACCTAGCTTCTCAGCGACTTCCATCACAGCGCGAGCACAGGCTAAAGGATTAACTCCGCCGGCATTGGCAACTACCTTGACGCCGCGATCAAGAATTTCTGGCAGCAGGTTTTCCATCAGTGGCACAAAGTCCCGCGCATAACCCTGCTCTGGGTCTCGGGCGCGCATTTTCTGCATGATCGACATGGTGACTTCCGCCAGGTAATCAAGCATTAAGTAATCTAATTCACCATGGCGGACCTGTAATAAAGGCGCTAGTGCCGAGTCACCCCAAAAGGCCTGACCGTTACCGATTCGAATTGTTTTCAAACTGCTATCCCCTGGTTAGTGACACTTGGCAAAAGGCTTATTAATTAACTGATTTATAGACCTGATATTGAGCCGCCATTATCAGCATGGCCGAATCATCAATGAGTTGTTTTCAACAATATAGCTTGACGCCAGCCGCGTACCGAATTTATCAGTCCAATCTCAGCTGCGGTTTGTAGCATGGGCTGGGTGATAACCTGCTCGGTCAACACTCCAGTGCGGATTAGCCGGCGGCGGTAGGTTCCCGCCAGTAGGCCGGAACCGAGGGCTGGAGTTATCCAATGACTGCCAATACGGATGACAAGATTGGCAATGGTTGATTCGGTGATCTCGCCACGGCTATTGATAAACAACCAATCATCCGCGCCGACCGATGCTGGATCAGCAACCTCTGATAACCAGGGCCTTGGATCGCTTTTATGAAATCGTAGTGGATCACTGTCCAGCATTGGCTTGTCATATAAGACCAGCTTCACCGGAATTGGGCTTGGCCGCAACGGTTGATGGCTAATTTCAACCTTTCCCTGTTTAGTCAGCGTCAGTCGCACCCGCTGCGGGTGCTGGCCAAAGCCATTAATCGCTCGCTTTAAATCGACTAAAACCTGCTGCTGGTCAATCACATAATTCAGAAACAGGGCGGATTCAGCTAACCGCTGCAGGTGTTCAGATAACAGCCAGTAGCCCTCAGCAGGACTCCATCGCAAGGTCTCCAGCAGCGCAACATCTGGCAGGGGTGGCTGGGCTAACACACGGGACTTATCGATACATTCCTGTGCCTCCTGAACCGGGTCAGAGTCCCAGACGATACCGCCACCAACCCCATAACTAACGGTTGAATTTTTGGCCAGCCGTGCAGTTCTAATCGCCACGTTAAATTGGCCATGACGGTCCGGGGCTAACCAACCGATAGCGCCGGTATAGAGACCACGGGGGCCTTGTTCGATCGCTTCAATGATTTCCATGGTGCGCCGCTTCGGAGCGCCAACGATAGAGGCGCACGGAACAAGGCCTGAAAAATAGCAGCCAGATCAGCGTTGGTTTTTGCTGAAATCGTCGAGGTAAGCTGCCATACGGTGGGATATTGCTCCAGGTTAAACAACTGATCGACCTGAATCGAACCCTTGATTGCTATGCGGCCCAGATCATTGCGAACCATGTCAACGATCATCAGGTTTTCGGCCTGGTCCTTAACTGAAGCAGTCAAATCCTGCCCGGCCTGCAGATCCTCCTCCTGAAAGCGGCCACGCCGTGCGGTGCCCTTCATCGGCCGACATTTGATCTGGTCCTTATCAAGGCTGAAAAAAAGCTCGGGTGATACTGAACAAATGGCCTGTTGGTCATCGACCAAATAGGCTGCAAAGCTATTCGGTTGGGCGGAGAACATCTGTCTGAACATGGCAGAACTGCTGCCCGGCCAAATGCCATGAAGTTGTTGGGTGTAATTGACCTGGTAGGTATCACCACTGCGCAGCAAGTTTTTAATCTGCTCTACTGCACTGGCATGAGCCGATTCATTGAAACCGGTCAAATTGAAAGGCTGGTCAGATAATGCCTCACGCAACTGAAATCCTGGTTCAACCAGATCAATCAATTTAGCGGGTAACTCAGCTAACACCCGCCGCTGTGAATAGAGGGAGAATTTCAATAGCGGCTCTGGGGTCCGCTGCTGCACTGGCAGGCTTGAGTCGAACCCGTTCGATGCGCCATATCCAACCCAGCCGGCGGCATACAGCTGGTCGTCATTTACTCGGGCCTGGATACGCTGCAACGCGGGCAATACCTGCTCAGGCCGCTCAGCGGTGATGGTCTCTACTGGGTCAGAAAACTCTAGCCACTGGCCACTTTCAGGCAGATGGTGCAGTTGATATTCAATCATCGACAAGTTGGGTTAGCCACGAGATGGTGAAAAGGCCTCAGGAGAACTTTGAATTATCTATTAATCCGACCGCTTCCGGTGATCAAATGATAGTGCTGACACGAAAATGGCTCGACTCTGTCGAGATGATGACTTTAACGATTAGCGAAACCAATCGCCCAAATTAACAAACCCGCAGTCAGCACCAGCGTCACCGCGAAAAAATGGTTGCCCAACCAGGCGAAGAACCGAGCAGGACGGCCTGATCTTTGCAGCTCGTCGACAACTGATTGCTGATCCGCTGATTTCTTCATATCCCGGTCTATTGTCGGCTCGGTGATTGCCTGCTTAGTGATTGTTTCTCGGGTGCTCGTTTTATCTGCACTATCACGGTGATCCATGTTGGCTCCAGTTGATTGGGTCTTTCGCTACCTGGAATTCAGGGGTGGCAGAAACTTCATCGAGCCCTCAGGGTTTCAACTGCAAACCCTCTAAGCAATCAGCAAGGTATCATCCCGATTAAATAACTGGCTTGATGGCGTTAACCTAAACGGAGATTTCGAGTGGAAGAATACCAACAAATAGTTAGTGTATTAGCACTAAGTATGGGGGCAGCCTGGGCCAGTGGGATCAATCTTTATGCAGCGCTGGTGATGATGGGGCTGATGGGTGCCAGCGGTAATATGGTATTGCCCGAGCAGTTAGAAATTTTGAGCAATCCACTGGTTATTGGCGCAGCAGGATTGATGTATATGGTCGAATTCGTGGCAGATAAAATGCCTGGGGTTGATACCGCCTGGGACTCACTACATACCTTTATCCGGATCCCAGCAGGAGCCATGTTGGCAGCTGGAGCCGTGGGCGATCTAGCACCCGCCGTAGAGCTTGCTGCCGCCATTATCGGTGGCGGTGTTGCGGCTACCAGTCATGTCACCAAGGCCGGTAGCCGGGTTTTGATTAACACCTCTCCAGAACCTTTTAGTAACTGGGCAGCTTCGATAGCAGAGGATTTAGTGGTGCTTGGCGGTCTCTACACTGCCCTGTCGCACCCCTGGGTTTTTCTTGCGCTGTTGGTGCTGTTTTTGCTGTTCGCTGTCTGGGTTATTCCCAAACTTTGGCGCGGAATTAAAACGGTGTTTCATGGCCTGGGACGTCTATTGGGCATCCGTAAAGCAGCTGAACCCGATGGTGATTCTGAGCTCGGTGAAAAGGAGCCTGTACCACCCGCAAAAGCAACCGCGTTAACGCTAGATCAAAATAACCCTTAAAAAAAGGTTAATCCCTGGCTGTGGGAACCGAAATCTCTAAGGAGACCATTCAATAAGCGTTAGGGGTTTCTATGCTCTATCAGTTAATTAACCAATCAAAATGACCTGCAGGGAGTAAAACCGATGAGTTCAATTGATCATATTCCGCCTTTTAAGAGCATTTTGCTGCCGATCAATCCTGAACAAGTTCAACCCCAGACAGTTGAATTTGCGGCCCGTATTGCCGGCCAGTATGAAATCGCATTGAACTTAGTTTTCGTGTTCGAACTGCCAGGCCGAGCTAAGGGCGATGGGTTTGCTGTTAAATCTGAAGCAGAGCTTGAAGCAGGTGTTATTGCCATTGTTGAGGAGGTTATTAAACCCTTAATTGGTGATGTGGCGATTGCCGACACCATCATTCGAAGTGGTCGTGCAGCGGATCAAATCATCGCGGTAGCCGATGAACT
>JAESTY010000186.1 GCA_016763355.1 Immundisolibacteraceae bacterium | reverse complement strand
GGGCGTGACCTGAGCCCTGCTAGCGCGGTAGCGATCAGCAATGCTCCTAAACGCAAACCAGGCGGGCAAAGTAATGCAGATATCTTTATCACTGCCAGCCTCGAGCCCAAGGCTCCGTATGTCCAGCAGCAGGCGTTATTGCAGGTAAAACTATATCGGGCGATCAATACCGCCTCTGCCAGCCTCAGCGAACCGACTACCCATGGCGGCAGCCTGGTGATCGAAAAGCTCGGCGAGGATCGCAGCTACCCCGCCAGCCACAACGGTAAACGTTATCAGGTGGTAGAGCGCAACTACGCCCTGTTACCTCAGGCCAGCGGCGAACTTAACATTGATCCAATCCAGTTTGAGGGCCAACTCGCCAGCCGCAGTCGATTTGGATTTGATCCTTTTAGCGGTGGCCGTCGGGTAAGGGTCGAATCTGATCCGATTACTTTGCAGGTCAAGCCCATACCTGGCAGCTTTAACGGCCAACAGTGGCTTCCGGCAAAAAACCTGGCCTTATCCGCTCACTGGAGCCAGGTTCAACCCGAGTTTCGCGCCGGCGAACCGGTCACTCGAGTCATTGGCATCACCGCCATAGGTCTTGCAGCCAGCCAGTTGCCAGAAATAGAGATTCGATTACCTGATGGGGTACGCAGCTATCGAGACCAACCGGTGCTAATGGCACGGGCAGAGCGTGGCGGTATCATTTCCGAACGCGAAGATAAAATCGCCATCATTCCAGAACAGCCCGGCATCTTACGGTTACCGGCCATTGAAATACCCTGGTGGAACACCACCACCGACCAGCTCGAAATAGCGTCACTACCAGCGGTAGAAATTGCAGTGTTACCTGCGTTAGGCGACAACGCTGGCTCCATCGCAGTGCCAGGTAACCAGTTGTCCTCAGAAAACCTGGCCGGTTCATCGCCAAACAATAACCAGGATGGGTTAAACAACGATGCTGCGTTGGCAACACAGATTCAATCCGGAGGCGCTGAACAAAGCCTGCTTGCCTGGCTGATCGCCGCAGTGATGGCCGCAGGATGGTTAATCACCACCTTGCTATGGCTTAAAGCCAGAAGCCGGTCACCTGAGAGCATTAATCCAAATAGCAAACGTAATGTTGATCGGGCAGTGCAACTCAGTTGCCAAAAAAATGATCCTCGATCCGCCGCGACCGCATTAATGCAGTGGGGCAAGCTACGTTATCCCGATCAACCACCGCCCAGCCTGGAGGCCCTGGCCAACCGCGAACAGGACCCATTAGCCGCAGATCTCCAGGAACTGGCGAAGAGTCTTTATAGCCACAGCGCTAGCAACTGGTCAGGCACATCACTTGCTGCAAGTATTAAATCTGCTTCTTCAGTAGGCCGAAAGTCTGAGCCCTTGAGCACCAGGTTCGGTCAGCGATCAACCCTAGAGCCACTTAATCCGCCGGCAAAAAACTAAACCGGCCTGCAACAATTGCTCACCAACTAAAACAGAAACAAGCTGATTGCTAGCTTCCCCCGACTAAAAACGCTAACCTGCTGAGTGACTTCGATTAACCTGCCTTAAAAGTTTAATCGCAGCCAAATTCATCCATATTGGCCCCGGGGAGAGCACAGATGAACGATTCACAGCCACAACCTATCACCATCGAATTTTTCCACGATGTCATGTCCTGCTGGTGTTTTCACACATCGGAACGCATGCGCGCACTGGTAGCCGAACACCCTGAAATCGAGGTTATTCATCGCTCCTGGCCAGTGGCGACAGACCCGTCGCTGATGACCAAAATATTTCCCAGCGCGGATGCCGCCCGGGAAGAAATCTGTGGCGAACACTGGAAAGATTCCCACGACATAGAAAGCGACCCCCGCATCAACTACAAACTGATGCTGACAAGAACCTTTGATTACCCCTATTCCATGCCGAGTCAACGTGGTTGCAAGGCGGCTCAGCGCCAGGGTGGCCATAGTGCCCATTGGGATTTTTTCGATCGGGCGCAACGTGCTCACCTGACCGAATGTGTTAATACCGCCGACCAGCTAGTGCTGGAGATGTGCGCTGAAGAAGTTGGTCTGGATATGAACCAGTTTCGTTCCGACTGGGCCGATCCGGAAATCGATAAAGAGATCTTTGCCGATGTGGCGATTGCCACCAACTACGGCATATTGCGAGCCCCTACGCTGGTCGCCGAAGGCAAAGCTCAGTGCCATGGTGAAACCTGGTCGACCTTTGGTCATCGCATCACCACTGAGCGGTTGAACGTATTTTATGGTGATATTCAGTTAGGAAGAAAACTGGGGAAGATCTAAATTCACTTTTCCGAAAAAACGACTAAGCCGGAAATTAGGGACCCGAACCGACCAAATGACAGCCATAAAAAAACCCGCTAAAAGCGGGTTTTTTTATATGGAAAATGTGGCTAATCAATCACCAATTTTAACCACTATTCGGCCTTTAATAGAGCCATCCAGAAACTGACCAAACTGGTCAGGCAACTGATCAAACGGCACCACGCTAGTGATCTCATCAAGATGCACCGGTTTCAGGTCAGTGGCGATGCGCTGCCAGATCTGTTGGCGAATCTCCATTGGGCAGAGTACCGAATCGATACCCAGTAGGGATACACCGCGAATGATGAAAGGCATCACCGTGGTGTTGAGCTTAATACCACCAGCCAATCCACAGCTGGCAATCGCACCCCAGGGATTAACCGTACGCGTTAACCATCCCAGCGTTTCATCACCAACCGTATCGATCGCGCCGCCCCAGAGCCCTTTTTCCAATGGCCGGGTACCGAGTTCGAGCTCGTGACGATTAACGATTTCACTGGCACCGAGTGATTTCAGGTAATCGCTCTGTTCGATTTTACCGGTGAAAGCCGCAACCTGATAACCCAGTTTAGAGAGAATATCGATGGCCACGGAACCGACGCCACCAGTCGCGCCAGTAACCAGAATAGTACCGCTTTCGGGGCTGACACCGATCTGCTGCAAACGATGTACGCTCAGCGCCGCGGTAAACCCAGCGGTACCAATCGACATGGCTTCCAGCAGTGACAAACCTTCCGGCAGTGGCACCAGGTATTCAGCACCGACTTTTGCCAGTTGGGTGTAACCACCGTCCAACGACTCTCCGTGGCTGTAACCGGTCAATACCACTTCATCACCAGCGGCGTAACGATCATCAGCGCTTTCGACCACGGTGCCTGCCAGGTCAATGCCAGCAATCCGCGGGAAGCCACGAATAATACGACCGGCTCCAGTGGTGGCCAGCGCATCTTTATAGTTCACCGATGAATAGGCAACCTTGACCAGCACTTCGCCGGCCTCGGGGCTTTCTACGGTGATCTGTTCAAATTTGGATGAGACTTTCCTGTCGTCATCCTCATGGGCTCGATAAGCCAGTGCGCTGTGCGACACGTTAAAACTCCTTGTAACGAAATTAATAAAAATATAAACCGATAGCCAAATTGAAACGCTGGTTTAAAACAGCACCTCAAAACGCTCAAATGCAAAACCACCGGGTACGGTCGGGGATTTTAAACATTCAACCGTTAACGATACTTCCATGAACGACAGCGCCAAATTGAGCAGGCTCTGCTCAGGTGCAGGTAAGGCGTTGATATCAAAGTCAGCCAGGTATTCGGCAATCGGTTCTATCTGCGGCAACAGGGCATCATAAAGCGCATTCGACTGTTCAATCGGGGCAGTCAAGCGGGTGGTGTGACGCTCACGCTCCGTAATCAGATCCCACTGTTCAACAAAGGCTTCAAGTTCGGCGAACCCACCTGGCAATTGACCACTCATTCCATGCACCCCTTGCCGTCAACCCATTGCATCACTTCATAGAGCTGATGGCGTACCGCAATCTCCATTTCACCAACAATCATCGAATCCAACTTACGGGATTTCATCGATTGATGGGTCTGCTCCATAGTCGACAGGTCTTCGTAAAGGATATCTCTGAGCAGCACTTTGGTGTGCTCCTGAGCGATTTTCTCTGCGGCAGTTTTCGCTTCAAGCTGATAAATATTCATTTCCCAATGGGTTTCATCGACGGAAACAGGCCAGAAGTGATAGGTGAAATACCAACCGGGGCCAACATCGATAAAGAAGTTTGGAAACAGCGTGTTGATATCAAACCACCAATTGTCATCGCCACTGGGGTTCAGACCTTCCAGATCGACCATATCACCAGGGGCAAAACTGGCTCCAAACTTCCATGCCAGCGCAGCCGCTGGGGTGGGTACATAAGCGCTATTCAGCGGGACCGACACCGCGTGGTGCGGTGGATAAATCCGTGCTGAGCTAGGGACTGCATTGGGATTATCGGGCGAATTACAGCCATCAGGGATGGTATTTTTATGGACTTCTGCGACGTGATAAGCCTCATGAAAGGCATCGATAAAGGTCTTCCAGTTGACGTTCACGTTGGCTCGATAGCGAGCAATGTGATTGAAGGTCTCAAAAGGGTAACCACGCAGATCATCACCAAGACCACCCAGGTATTCCACCAACCCTTTTTTAGGTTTTTCCTGATCATTGATAAAAATGAACCCTTTCCAGATCTCCAGGGTTACCGGAGGCATCTGCAGGCCATCAAAATCGGTATCGGGGAAATACTCCTTGCCCGGCACATGGGTGAGTTTGCCCTCAAGGTCATAAACCCAGGCATGGAAGCCACACATAAAGCCCTGAGCATTGCCTTTTTCGCAACCCGCCGCAGTTACCTGCATGCCGCGGTGAACACAGATGTTATGAAAGGCACGAATTTCGTTGTCCTTGCCACGAACCACCAGAATGGTGGCGTTAAGCACTTCGATGCGTTTGACCAGGTAATCACCCACGTTGGGGATTTCGTCAACCCGGCCAACGTTCAACCAGGCCTTAGCAAAAACCTGAGTACGCTCTTTTTCGAAAAAATCTGCCGAAATATAGGGCTCAATCGGTAACGGATCCGTACCCATATCTGGAACTTCAGTGGGTAACTTAATGATTAAGCGATCTTCAGGTGCGGTCATGCGGCTCTCTCCAGACTATAAATAACGGTTGTGCGTCTCGGCGAATTCCATCGCCATCTCTACTCTCTTGATCTAAAACTGATCTAACCAACACCCATTAGCAGATAAAAATCAACTAGTTGCAAAGGCTTAGAGTTAAATTAGAGATCAAAAAAACAGATAAAAACAGGCTGTCCTTTATACCTGACCAGAGACTTCTCTGCTCAATTTAATGTTCAACCCAATAGCGGACTATTCACTAGTCAATATCGACCTTCCAGGGCAAGGTGCCGACTTCGGTTTTGTAGCGCTGCTGCAGGACTTTTTTCAGAATTTTTCCGGTCGGTCCTTTGGGTAAATCATCAAGAATTTCAATAAATTTAGGGACTTCCCACTTAGCCACCTTGTCTCGACAGAAATCAATCAACTCTTCGGGGCTAACCTGCTCGCCAGAGTTTAATGACACCCCGGCCACTACCGCTTCACCCCACTCAGGATGAGGGGCACCCAGCACCGCTACTTCACGAACCGCAGAATGTTCAGAAAGCGCGCTTTCCACCACACTCGGATAGACATTAGCCGCGCCCGTGATGATCAGGTAGTTCTTCCGATCGGTCAGATAGAGATAACCTTCTTCATCAAGGCGGCCCAGGTCATGGGTGGATAACCAGCCATCTTTGAGCGCTTCAGCGGTCTGCTCCGGCAAGTGTAGATAACCCACCATATTGGTGGCCGAGCGCATCCAGACTTCGCCGGTCTCATTGGCGGGCAGAATATTGCCGTCACCGTCACGAATAGTAATTTCCATATGCGGGCCGGCCTGACCGCAGGAGGTTAGCAATTCGGGTTTTTCATCCAGTCCACGTAAATGGTCTTTGTGGCGCAGATAACTCACCCAGCCGCCGGTCGATTCAGTCAGACCATAAAGCTGCATCAATTCACAATCGAACAATTCTAAGGTTTTACGAATCAGGCTAGCCCGTGCCGGTGATGACCCATAGGTAATCAGCCGCATCGATGACATGTCGTAATCACCGGCTTCATAATCGATTAACAACCGCTGCAACATGGTCGGCACCACAATGGTGCTGGTGACTTTATAACGACCGATAAAGTTGAGAAACTTGTGAGATTCAAAGTCGCCATTGGGCAACACCACCGTCATGCCGTTGGCCAGGTTCATGGAACCCAGTACAAAGGTTATCCATGCCGATGCGGTGGGTGGAAACCAGACATCTTCAAACCGCAAACCAATGCAGAGCACCGTATTAACAATCGCCTCTCGCATGCCCATCTGGGTCAACATGACCCCCTTTGGCAAACCCGTAGTGCCGGAGGTGTAGCTATAACAAATCAGGTCGTCGCCATTGAGCGCAGGTAATACCGGTGGTTGATCTGCGCTGGCCAGTAGCTGCTCGTAATCGTAGGGCAACAGGTGTTCGCCGCCGTAGCCAACCAGCTTCACACCCGCCTCGATCAGTGCCTGCAGGTGTTCACCGAGCAATTCAACACAATTGGCCTCTATGAGCACCAGCTTGATGTCCGCATCTTCGATGATATGCAGCATTTCTCGAGCCGCAAACCGCCAGTTGATGCCGGTTCTTAAAGCACCTATTTTGGCGCAGGCAAACCAGTGTTCATAAACTTCGATGTGCTCATGGGAAAGAATGCCCACCGCATCACCCTTAACAGTGCCCAACCCCTGCATCGCCGTCGAAAATCGATCTGAGCGCTGATGCATCTGTGGCCAGGTGGCGCTACGCTCACCATCAAAGTAGGCAACCTTATTAGGATAACTAGCGGCGCAACTACGAATAAAATCTCGGGTCAAATCCATATCAGAACTCTTTGATAACAGCGGTAGTCCGTGGCCCAAAGCCAGGGTCTACAATCTGGGGTTTTCTAAACCAGAAAAGCCGACACTCGGTGCCGGCTTTTCCATCAAAACAACAACCTTAATCGTTAAGCCGGCTCATATCGCAAAATTTGCAATTCGTCAGCGACCTTCTGAAACACCGGTTTCAACGCCATGCCGATTTTTAGGTCTTTGTTCTCGATGCCGACCACGTTGGCCAACAATCGCGGGCCTTCTTCAAGCTCAATCAGTGCCACGTTATAGGGCACCATCGACTCAAATAACGGATCGTAGGCTCTGTGGTAGACCACGAAGGTATAGAGCTCACCCTTGCCTGAAACCTCAACCCACGGCACCTTGTCCGAACCACAGGCTTCACAGATAAAAGCACTCGGCGCCAACCAGGTTTCGCAATCATCGCAACGCTGCACCATCACCTTGCCTTCCGCCATGCCTTCAAATAATGGACGGTTTAAATCGTCCAGTACTGGCATCGGCCAGCCTTTGCTCGTTTCTATATCAAACATATTAGTCTCCCGCCTTAAAGGCTGTAATGAGGGCTGGTGATCATGCAGGCATGAAACTGCATGCGTCCGCCGTAGGCGGCAGTCAGAACCAGGTCATTCTTAACCTGACGATCACCACAATTACCACGAGCCTGCATCACCCCTTCTGACAATGGGGTTCCGCCCTGCAGATAATAGCCAGAGAGCTGACCACCACCGGTGTTGGTCGGCAACTTGCCGCCCGGTGCAATACCACCGTCGAGCACGAACTCACCTGCGCCACCTTCAGGCACAAAACCATAAAGTTCTAGCTGCAACAGGGTGCAGTAACTAAAAGCGTCATAAAACTCAGTAACATCGATATCTTCAGGTTTAACGCCAGCCATTTCAAAGGCCTTCGCCCCGGCAAGCTTAGCGCCAACCTGAACTTCCGGTTCGAAACCACGACGGTTGGTAACACCACAATGGCCCTGACCCATACCGTGCACGTAAACCGGCGGTTGTGGCATGTCTTTAGCCACATCGGCGGCGGTGACTACTACAGCAACTGCGCCGTTAACCGGAAATGAACAATCAAACAGGTGGAAAGGCTCAACCACATAGGGTGAATTGTGATGATCTTCCATCGTCAGCGGTTTCTTCATCATCGCCAATGGGTTTTTAAGCGCCCATTCTCGCTGAGAGACTGCCACCGCACCCAGGTGATCTTCATTAAGATCATATTTGTGCATGTAACGTCGAGCGGCCAAACCGTATGCGGCCACTGGACCATAAAGTGCAGCGGGAGCTTCGATACCGGTCTTACCCATCAGCGGTAACGGCATGCCGAAAGCTTTTTGGGTCGAAATACCTGGCTGAATTGGTGCATCAGAGAACACACAGACCACGGCTTTAGCCATGCCACTTTGTACAGCCAGGGTTGCCTGTTGCACCATCTGTACGCCGGAAGAGCCTTCGGCTTCAACCACGTTATTCAAATGCAGATCTTTAAGACCGGCGTAATCCTGCAGATCCATCGGCAATGAACTCAACGAGGCCACGGGGCTTTTGTTAATCAGCAGTCCATCGATCTGATCTTTATTGAGCCCGGCATCCTTAATAGCGCGGTGTATTGCAATTACCGCTAGTTGCCAGGAGGTGTGGGTATATTCACGACTTAGGTCACTCATCCCAAAGCCGACTATGGCCGATAAGGCCTCACGATTTGCCACGGCAAATTCCTCTTTAATTAAATCATTAGAATTATCAAAAAATTCAGCAAATAAGCTAGCCAGCCCGCTGTTCTATCAACCAACTTAGCGTACAAAAAACGGAGCCAAAGGCTCCGTTTTTATGACTGCTTATGCCTAAACCAATAATGCGCGATCAGATCAAAAAAGACAAACTTGTGATCGGTTCATCCCCATTCACCAGCACTATTTTTTTGTAGAACATCAGAAAATCATCACCGCCGGGGCGCACTTTGAGGGTCACCCGGCCAGTCCAGTAGATAGTTTCATGGGTCGACTGAATCGCCAGCTCTGCCAGAATAAAGTTGTACTGAACTTCCAGCTCACCGTCCTTCTCACCATCAAAAAATTCCATATTGCTGATGATTCTACGCATCGGCGACACTGGAATCTGGCTGTAGCGATAGCCGGTTTTTAACTGTCGAATACGGGTGGCAATACGCTGGCGGTGATCAAACAAATGGGAGACATGTTTGGCAGGATCAAAATCACCTTCGCCACGGGGCACCCAGTAAACCGCGTCGTCGTCCCAAAGGGCTTCCCATTCGTCGTATTTGGATTCATCGGCAAAGCGCGCTTCACGATAGACAAATCGAGTCAGAGCCTTTTCATCGGCATCCGTAACCATTCTCTAATTCCTTTTTAAAATATGTAGGCAACCACTAAAAATGTCTTTGAGCTGGAATCGCAACGCCAAATAGCGCTAACCCCTTAACTCAAAGCTGTTTAGAAGTTCCTTTGAAAAACACCAACCACAAAACAAACTGGCTGACAGAAGAATCAGGCCACCATGATGGTTTTATAGTGTTTCCAGAAGCCACGGTTGTTGGTTTCGTCGGTCATATGCGACACCAGATTACCGTTTTCTTCTTCTATTTCTCGGCCCATGCCTCGACTCAAATCACACCAGTTTTTCTGACCCTCTTCCAGGGTTCGCTGGGTTAACTGGGCAATGGTGGCATCATCAGCAACCAGAAAGGAGCTTGGCCCCATGGCACCTTCGCTTTGACGCAGCAGCCGGTAGTTCAACTGAGGCGCGCCTTTAAGAAACATCGGCGTGTGCCACTGCACACAACCACCGACACCGTCAGGCTGAAAAATAACAATATTCATTTCGCCCAGAAACAGGTTGGGGAAAATACAGGCGTGGGGTGGGCCTACCCGCAACAATTCCATCGCCTTGTCTTCACCATGTTTTTCGGTCAGAGCTGCGACGTACTCAGGCACCCGCTCTGGGGTAACCCCCAACCATTTCAATGGTTCTTTATAGCCGCGTGAAAAATCAATCTCGGTATGGCCCATGCCCCAGTCGATGACAACGCCTTCAATGGTGTCTTCGTCCTGCACGAAATCGTTGTACTGGGAGTCAATCGCCTCAACAAACGAGCGATGGGTGAAATTAACGTGATAACCGTCGGTATCGTTTTCCGGCAACATTTTCCAGTTGGACAGATACTGATGACGATCCCAGCCGGCGGTTAAGTCCACCTCGCCTTCAGGGGCTAAGCCACAGGCACGATCAAATAATTCCGTGGAGCGCCCTAAATGTTCTAGCAGGCTGATGCCTTCTTCGGCCAAACAGGCCCAAACAAAACCACGATAATCATCGGTACGCGGCTGTTCTAAATTGAAATCAGAAAAAGGTTTATCGAAGCCACCGGCAAAAGGCACGTCCTTTAACTCGCCTTCGGTGTTGTAAGCCCAGCCGTGATAGGGGCAGGAAAAAGCCCGTTTGTTGCCTTCTTTCTGTGGACAAAGCTGATTGCCCCGGTGCTGGCAACGATTTAAAAAGATACGTACCTGCATATCTTTGCCACGCATCATCACCACAGACTGCTTACCGACCAGTCGAGTGACGTAATCACCATGCTTAGGAATTTCACTTTCATGACCGACGAACACCCAGCCCTTATGAAAGATGCGGTCCATCTCGTCATCGTAAACCTGGTCGTCTATGTAAAGTGATCCGTGGATCCGGTCTTCCTGAACCAGCTCGCCGTAATCTACCGGAGAGAAGTTATCCATACGTCCCATTTCAGTTACCTCTTTATCTAATAGATGTATTCGCTCGGAGCTGATCGCCCTCTTGAGCAGTTATCGGCCGCTAAGACATCCCTCTCCACACGGCCCAATTTTTTCAGCGGGACAGTTTACCTTATGTGAACCCTATATAAAGTCCTGGCGGCAACCGCATACGCCAGACCCATGCCATGGTTTTAGCAATGATCGACCCAAATAGACGGCTCATGACGGATAGTAACCAAACGGCCTAAGGTCGCGAACCACTGCTAGACAAGCTTTTTAACAACACTTATTGAACGACCGTTTAATAAAGGGCAGACTGTGACCTAGAGCGCGGATCAGAACAGCAGACACAAGCGTTATTCAGGTTTTGGGAGAGACACCATGGAAGCAACCGTATCCAGTTCACATTCGAGCAGACGCAAACTGGTCACTAAAATTGGCTTATTGCCAATGTCTGTATTAGCACTGATGCCGATTGCCGGTTATCTGCTCGGTGGCGGAATATTCCACTGGTTCACCCTGTTCTGGGCTGGCTTTGGTCTGCAGGTACTAGACCTCATCATCGGCGACGAAACCAGCAATCCAACCGAAGCAGAAGAAGCCCGCTATCTGGCAAACATCTGGTACCGGGTGAGTTGCTGGATTTATCTGCCCGCCCAGGTGTTCTCTCTATTTTTCACTTACGACCTGCTCGCCGGCACCGGTTATCTCGTACCCGCCCAATCACTTTTGACCCATGAAGTCATCGGCCTGATCATCAGCAACGCAGTCGCGGTAGGCATCGGCGGCACCCTGTCCCACGAACTTTGTCACCGGGAAAGCCGTTTTGATCGCGCTATTGGGGTGATGGTGTTTGGCGTCTGCGGCATGGCTAACTTCATGATTTATCATAACTTTGCTCACCATAAAGATGTTGCCACCCGGGAAGACTCCGGCACCGCACGGTTTGGCGAAACCTTCTATCAGTTCGTGGTCCGCAACATCTGGGGCAAATGGCTGGCCTCCTGGCGGGTTGAAAAAGAAAAGCTTGCCCAGCGCGGTCAGGGTCCATTTTCGATGGGCAACGCGATGATCTGGTTTACCCTTACTGAAGTTGTCTGGATTGGCAGTCTGTTTGCCTTGTTTGGCTGGATCGTGCTGCCGTTATTCATAGCCCAATATGGCGCCGTTCGGGTTTTGTTATCCGTCGGTGACTACCTGGAACATTACGGCCTGTCGCGACGTAAGGCTGCCAATGGTGAATATGAACGACCCCGTACTATCCATGCATGGGATGATGGTTATGCGGTTAGTAGTGTGGTGTTGGGTGTGGTTAATCGCCATTCTGACCATCATGCCAACGAAGGCAGACCTTTTCAGATTCTGCGCTACAGCGCCGATGCGCCCCGTTACCCGGTGGGTAACCTGGTGATGCTGTTCGCTGCCTTTATTCCCCAGCTCTGGTTCAAGATAGTCAATCCCATCGTGCTCAAACATTACGACAACAGCGATGTGCTGCCTCATGCCATGCCGGGCAAATTGCCAGCTGAATACCAGCAGAACGCCGTAATTTGGTAATCAACAGACCTTAGAGATAGTCCTGGCTAACCCTCAAAAGGGGTTAGTCAGGAAAAGTCATTATCTAAAGAGAAACTGAAACCAGGGGCAACTGCCAGCGACCTCCAAGTCGCATTGCCATTTG
>JAESTY010000185.1 GCA_016763355.1 Immundisolibacteraceae bacterium | reverse complement strand
TGCCCCTATCACGGCTGGGTATACAACAGCTCAGGCAAACTGCTCGATATTAAAGACAAAGAACGTGGCGGTTTCCCGGAAGGTTATCTGGATCGCAACTACGACCTGGTTAAAGTGCCCCATGTCGCCGCGCATCACGGTTTCATCTTTGCCAGCCTTAATGCTGATAGCCCACCCTTGTTAGAGCATCTGGGTGAAACCGCACGTTTTATCGAAATGTTTGCCAATCAGTCCAAAGATGGCCTCGAAGTACTCCGTGGCCGCTCGGTCTATACCCACCGCGGTAACTGGAAAATGCAGGCCGAAAATGGGGTTGATGGTTATCACGTTGATATTGTCCACGCTTCCTATTTTCGCCTTGCGGCAGAACGAGCCAAAATCGCCGCCGCCGCTGGCGGTGAAGATGGCGTGAAAGCCATCCAGGTGGACCTGATCGATACCGATAATGGTAATTACGATCTCGGTAATGGCCATGTGATGATCTGGACCGATGTACCTAACTACCGGGATCGAGCCCTGGGCATGCAGTACGACGCCCTGGAAGAACGAGTCGGCAAGCTCGAAGCCAAATGGATGGCAGGCCGGCTACGCCAGGTGCTGATCTATCCCAATCTAATATTATTTGATGGCATCTCTACCCAGCTGCGTAGCTGGCGCCCGGTGGCGGTGGACCAGACCGAAGTCGATGCGGTTTGCGTTGCGCCAAAAGGCGAATCAGACGCGGCTCGCGAACGTCGAATTCGCCAGTACGAAGATTTTTACGGCGCCAGTGGCATTGCTACACCGGACGATCTAACCGAATTCGATGCCTGCCAGGATGGCTATAACGGTCGTCTTGCCGAGTGGCATGATTTTGACCGTGGCATGGGTCGCCTGCATCTGGGACCGGATAAATTTGCCGATGAGGTGGGTATATCCCCTGTCAGTAGCGCTAGTGACTTTGCTGACGAAGCGCTCTACCACGGCGAATATCGTCAATGGTTAAAGGCTATTACTGACGGCATGGAAGCAGCTCAGGCAAAACTGGAGACCAGTAATGTCACTTGAGGGATACCTATTAAAAGAAGCGGTCACCGAACTTTTGTTTGAAGAAGATGCTACCTATTATGCTCCGGCCTGGGAGGGTGATGATGATCTCACCAGCGATCCGCGCAAGGAGATCTCGCTGATCTTCTGTGGTAGCCGCGACCGCATGTGGGACCGAGTCTGGCGAATTCGATCTAACCTGTCATCCTCACTGGCTCGGATGCCGCGCACCTGCCACCTGGTGACTAACATCCGCTTAAGTGAGATTTCCGACAGCGCGCTGAAGGTAACCGCTAACTTTCGCACCGATACTTTCAAACATGAAGAAAAAGACAGCACCTCATTTTTTGGACGCTATCTTTATGATTTGAAACGAGTTGGTGACACATTAACCATCCAGAACAAGAAAATCATCGTTTATAACGACATCATCCCCAGGCAGATGGATATTTTTAATATCTAGCAGCTTACTCAGGGATACAAAAAAGGGGGCCTATTGGCCCCCTTTTTTGTGGCTGACTACAAATCAGTATCAACCCAGATTAAAAAAACGCCGAGCATTATCACCTAGAAAGGCTGACTTCTGCACGTCGTCCATAAAGCTGAGTTCTTTGGTGGCGTTGATTTGCTTGCGCACCGCCGCAAAATCAACCTCGTGGGGGTAATCCGTCGAGAACGCAAAAGCTTCAATACCGACCCGCTTAATCAAATGCTCCAGCGTTGGCTCTTCGCCTTCACAACCGATCAGAATCTGACCACCGGTGAGGTAATCCTCAAAGGTTTTATTAAACCCGAGCATATCGGCCTGTAGCTCGGCGTTACGGGCCATACGGTCAAGGAAAATGGTGCACCAGGCCGAGCCGCCTTCTGTATAGGCAACCTTCAGGTCCGGATACTTCTCATAAATACCGGAGTGAACCATGCTGGCGCAGGCAATCATCAGCCCCATCGGATGATGAATCACATGAGATGCGGCTAGAGAATCAAAGCCATCCAGGCCCATGCCGCCGTTAGGACCACCATGCACACCCAGCACACAGCCCAAACGCGCAGCTTCCTCATAAACCGGCCAGTAGTGCTCATGGCCTAAAGGCAACGGCAAGCCACTGGAGGGCAACATAGCGCCCGGTAATTTCAACTCATTAACCGCGCGGCGCAATTCAATCACCGCATCTTTTGGGCTTTGCATTGGAATCAGCGCCATCGGTAACAACTTATCACTCAGGCCCCGATAACGATCGCCCACATAGTCGTTGTAGGCCTGACAAACCGCAACCGCATAACCCACCGAGCGCAGAGCGCCCACGGTCAAGCCTTCACTGGTATACATTACCGAATACTCAACATCGGCCTTTTCGAGGAATTCCAGCCAGTCTTCCCCACTGCCTTTACGGTGGGTCGATGCTGCTTCCTGATCACCCATAATGCCGTGGGCTTCGTTATAGGTCTCTGGATTAGGCCAATGCACGCCGTCCAGGGTAGGAAACGGCGTACGAAAAAAATTCTGTGGCTTCACACACAGCTCTTTAACCGCAGGATGAGCATACTCTGCCATCTCTGCCAGTGATTCCATGATGTGACCGTCGGCATCCACCGCTTTTGCAATCGTACTCATCTAAACTCTCCTCTACTTACTATTGTTTTGATCTCTACAGATCGATAGATCGGTAACCAATGTAAACCAAATTCACCTCAACTTCTTTAGCTTCATCACGCCAATGCAATAATTTTCTATCGCCCCGTTCAATAGAACAAAACATACAGATCCAGAGCTTTTTTCTCCTGAGGCTTAAGACACCGCTTGGTTGCTGATAACCTACCACCATGACCCATTGCCATGAATCTGTAATCGCTTGAATACCCAAATTCAACACGAAAACCGACAAGTTAAAGCCTGCCTGCTAGTGACCCTGATTAGCTTGCTCGTTACCGGAGGATACGCATACCTGCGGTATGTTCATTTTGGCCCCATACTGGTGGACCGAATTCCGCTCTATGTCAGTAACAAGATGATTAGCTGGAGTTCGGTGGTACTACTGGGGCTAAGCTTAGGAATTGGGCCAATGACCATTATCACCGGTCGATTTCAAAGCTGGATCGATTACCGAAAAGGCTTTGGCCTAATCGGGATCTGGCTGGCAACTCTGCACATTGCCATTTCGCTGCCGATTTTTAACATGTTTTATTACACCAGTTTCTTTAACTTTGATGGCACTTTAACCATGACCAGCGAGCTGTCAATGTTGGCTGGTGGTGTAGCCTGGAGCCTGCTGCTAATACCCCTGGCCGGTTCCATTCCATCTATCAAACAAACACTTTCAACTACCACCTGGCAACGGCTGCAAAATATAAGTTTCTATGCATTGATCATCGTCTTCGGTCATGTTGCCTGGCTCGGCTGGAACGGCTGGTTTCAACCCGACAGCTGGTTTGGCGGCATGCCGCCAATCACCTTGCTGAGCTGTTTGATCATTTTGTTACTGGTTGTATTGAAGCTATTCGCGACTATTTTTAATCGAGGAACCCAGGTTGGCTAAATCCCCAGGGCAGCTGTCACTGCCCCTACTGCTTGCAACCGCTCCGTTGTCATACGTGCCCGCCTCTGCGGCTGAAATCGCTGACAATAGTTACCACGTGGCTTTTGCCCACGACTATCAGCAAGACAGCCATACGCAGAAACTGCACCGAATGATCAGCACTGCCATCGACACCAACAGCGCAGACGAGATAATTGGCTTTCGAGACTCTCAGGGCTCACTTGACTGGAACGAGCTCGTTTATGATTCAGGCCACCACGCCACCTTGAAGTGGGGCCGCTGGACCCGGGGCATTACCAGTGGCACTGGCCTGCATAGCGGTCATGACATCAGTGGTGCGGAGGGAATTCGTAATAGCTTTCGGTTCATCGCCGGCCAGGTTCCGGATACGGCCCTGACCGATGCAGCTACGTTCTCGCTGCTGGGAGGCCATACTAGCCCCACCGCCGGTGAAGGCGGCGGCACCTCCATCACCTTATTGACTCGCGGCTCGATTGACTTAAATGAGGGAGCTACCTCAGCAACGGTGTCACTTTCACTGCGGGTGGCCAGTGGCATTTACAGTTTTAGCGCCAAAGATTTAGCCATCGACCAATATGGTTTTTCTACCGACCAGCCCGTAGCCACCAGTGGCGTGCTCTGTATTCCGGGATGCACCACTGAAATCACCGATTTCATTGCCGGATCAAACGGCGAGCAAGCCGGCGTTGCCTTTAGCATTACTAACCCGGCGCTGTCCAAGCAGATCAACGGTATTGCCGCATTCAAACGCGAGCTGTGACAGGCAATTACCATTGTTAAAAGCTCGTTCGGGTGTCACTGACGTCAGCTGGCCCGCAATCTGTGAACCGGTCGGCGCCTCCATGCTGGCGCTACAGTTTCAGCTCCAACAATCTGAATATTGGTCCTCTGAGCAGCTGCTTGAACAGCAGTTAGCGCAGCTGCAGCTGCTACTCACGCATGCCGTTGAGCAAAGCCCCTGGTATCGCCAACAGGCGGAATTCCGCTTATTAGCGAATCAGAACTACCCATTATCTCTACAACAGTTCGCAGACCTGCCAAGACTCACCCGCTCCGCGTTACAGCAAAACCTTAAGGCTATCACCGCAACATCAATGCCACCGGCCCACGGCCAGCGACTCGAGTTAGCCACCTCCGGCAGCACCGGCACACCCCTGCTGGGCTGGGAGAGCGAACTCAACCATTTTTTCTGGGGCGGCTGTAACCTACGTGACCAGCTTTGGCATCAGCGTGATCTGACCCAAACATTTGCTGCCATCCGAACCAACGTTGAGCACCAGGTGTTGCCCGATTGGGGATCAGCGATTAGTGCCAGCTTCGAAACCGGCCCAGCGATCACCCTGAATATCTCCACCCCTGTCGAGCAGCAACTTGATTGGCTGATGGAACACCAACCTGGCTACCTGCTTAGTCACGCCAGTAACCTGCAGGCATTGGCGCAACTAAGCCTGCGCAAAGGCCTCAGGTTAAATAGGCTGCGCGCGGCAATCAGTTTTGGTGAACGTTTGCCGGACCCGCTACGCGAACTTTGTGCGGCCGCCTGGCAAGTTCCATTACAGGATATCTACAGCGCCGAAGAGGTCGGCTATATCGCCCTGCAGTGCCCCCAGGATGAAAGCAATTACCACGTGATGTCGGAACAGTTACTGGTAGAGGTTCTAAATGCCAACGGCGACCCCTGTAAAGCCGGGCAATCAGGCAAGGTGGTTATTACCAGCCTGCACAACTTTGCGATGCCCTTGATTCGTTATGAGATCGGCGATTTCGCCAGGGTTGGCGCAGCCTGCCGATGCGGTCGCGGATTACCCGTGTTTACCGAGATCCTCGGCCGGGCGCGCAATATGATCACGCTGCCCAACGGACACCAGCATTGGCCAAGTTTCCCTGCTGATTTGTGGCTATCGGTTGCGCCGATCGAGCAGTTTCAGCTCGAGCAAACCAGTCGTGGGCAGATCATTGGCCATTATGTGATGGCTGAACCACTGAACGCCGATCAACAGCAACTACTCACAGACAAGCTGGCACAATCGCTTAAGTTCGAAGCCAACATCGTCCTCGAGCACCATCACAAACCCCTGAATAAGCCTGGAGAAAAGTTCGAGGACTTTATTAGCCGCCTGTAAGTCCTCCATGCCTAAACGCCAAAACATCAAAACATCAAAACATCAAAACTGAGACAAAAAAAAGCCCCGGAAAATTCGGGGCTTTTCTATGTTCAAACCGCTTAGCGCTGCTGACTATCCACCACCAATGGCAGGGATAAAAAATAGCTCACATGACTGCTTGAGCGGCACCAACAGTGCATTAGTAACCACACCATCTACGGCTACTGCAACTCCTGGAGCCATACGGTCGTCGATCATTAGCTTGTCCAGAAAACCCGGATGGATTTTATCCAGGTTACGCATAATCTGGCGCACGCTTTTGCCTTCAACCTCTATCCACTCTTCGCCACCACTGAGGTAACGCATGGTCCCCGGGATATTAACCCGGTGAACCAGCAGTAATTTTTCAGCAGTTGCCAATCAGGACTTACCTTCTTTAGCCCAAATAGCTTTAAGCACGTTACCAGGTTTCATTGGCAGTTCCATCATGCTTACGCCAATGGCGTTTTTGATGGCATCGCGCAGTGCAGCAGGTGGCGCCACAATAGGCACTTCACCAACACCGCGAACCCCATAAGGGTGACCCGGATTTGGGGTCTCCAGAATGGTGCAGTCGATGTTCGGCACGTCGAGGCTAGTCGGCATCCGGTAGTCAAGCAGGGTTGGGTTACGCAAAATGCCCTTCTCATCGTAGAAGTACTCTTCGTTCATCGCCCAACCGATGCCCTGAACCGTGCCACCCTGCATCTGCCCTTCGACAAAATGAGGATGAACCGCTTTACCAACATCCTGCAATGCGCTGTAACGCAAAATGTCTACCTTGCCGGTTTCAACGTCAACTTCAACATCAACGATGTTCGCAGAGATCTGGAACCCCACACCTTCTGGTAATTCAGACTCATCCGCAATAATCGGTCCACCGGTATGATCAGCTTTGGCACAAATTTCACCAAACGCCTGGGTTTTGCTCGAATCACTTTTCAGTGAGAACACGCCCTTGGCGTAATCCACTTCAGAACCTTCGACTTCCCACTCCATGCCTGCTCGGGTTTTCATCTGATCAAGCAGCTTGTTACAGGCTGAAATAACCGCAATACCCGTTGCGAAGGTGGTACGACTACCCACCGACTGGAAGGTGTAGCCCACTGAATCGGTATCGCCGACCGTCGTGGTGAACAGGTCATGATCCAGACCCAGTTCTTCAGCGGCCTGCATTCCGAGTGTGGTTCGGGTACCACTTAAATCCGCACTACCCGTGGTCAAATTAATGGTGCCATCGGCGTTACAGCGAATTTCTGCACTGGAACCCAGCCCGGCACCAAACCAGAAGGCATAAGAGATGCCACGGCCGCGGTTTTCACCTTCAAGCGGAGCGGTGTAGTGAGGATGAGTTTTGATGGCATTGAGCATTTCGATACTGCCCAGCGGCGGACATGGAAAGCCCATAGGCATCATGTCACCAGGCTTAAGCGCATTGGTCAGACGGAAATCAATCGGATCGATCCCGGCAAGCTCCGCCAAATCAGAAATCGCGGATTCAGCAGCGAAATTGGCCTGGGTCGCACCCGGTGCCCGATAAGGCTTCATTTTAGGTTTATTCAAAAATACGTCATAGCCATCGAGACGCACATTCGGAACGTTGTAACGGGTCAGCGCACACATGGTACCTGGCGCAATCGGGCCACCAGGATAAGCGCCGGCTTCGAACAGCAGGTAAAGATCAGCTGCCAACAACTGGCCTTCGTTGTTACAACCCAATTTAATTTTGATGTAGGTTTCAGGACTTGGGCCAGTGCCGCGTAGCACTTCGCTGCGACTCATGAAAATCTTCACTGGGCGACCCGTGCGTTTGGCCATCACTGCAGCCAAAGAATCAATATAAACCACGTCTTTGCCGCCAAACCCGCCACCAATTTCCATCCGTATGACCTTGATTTTGCTCATGGGCATATTCATGAAACTGGCCATGAAATCGCGAATGGCAAACGCACCCTGGGTAGTGGTATGAATCGTCAGGGTGTCTTCGCTGGTCCAGACTGCGGTACTGATATGGGGTTCAATATAGCCCTGGTGAACCGCCTTAGTGGTGAACTCACGCTCGATGACATGATCGCAGGTTTCAAAAATAGCATCGACATCGCCATGCTCCATAAACAGACGGCCTGCGTTTGGCAGGGCTTTCTGAGTTGGGAACAGGAAGGCACCCGGGGTGTAGTCTTCATGCAATACAGGCGCACCTTCGGCGACCGCATCGTGAACATTCAACACTGGGGTAAGTAATTCATACTCGACTTCGATCAGCGCACAGGCTGCTTCAGCTATGTGCTTATTGTCTGCGGCAACCGCTGCAAGGACGTGACCGTCATAAAAAACCTTGTCACGAGCCATACAGTTGTCAGCGATATCCTGCATGTTAACTTCGCCGCCTTCTCCAGCGGCAACAATAGTGGCGCTCAGGGTTGGCATGTCAGCACCGATAATAACGGTACGCACACCTTTAAGAGCCTCGGCTTTGCTTTTATCGATAGAGATAATACGGGCATGTGGGTGCGGGCTACGCAGCATGGCACCGTGGAGCATGCCTGGCAGGTGAATATCATCACCAAACAGTGCAGCACCGGTTACCTTCTCTTCGCCATCTTTACGGATCGGCGTGGTGCCGATGACATCAAATTCAGTTCTTACGGGTGGGGGTGTTGTTGGCGCATTCATGATTAAGCTTCCTCCATCACAGCAGCAGCCTTCTGTACGGCTTTAATGATCTTGTCGTAACCAGTACAACGGCAAAGGTTATTGGCCAACCAGAAGCGAATTTCCTCTTCACTGGGGTTGGGTATAGATTTCAGTAACTCTTTAGATGAGATCAGAAACCCTGGGGTACAGATTCCGCACTGCATAGCGGTTTCTTCCAGAAAGGCTTTCTGCAACGGATGCAGCCCTTCAGGGGAAGCCATGCCTTCAAT
>JAESTY010000184.1 GCA_016763355.1 Immundisolibacteraceae bacterium | reverse complement strand
CAACATTTCAAGTTCCCCAACCCACTGACGATTCTGCTCCAGGGTTTTTCCTATCTCACCCTGAAACAATTCAACCAGGGGCTCTCTAAAAAACCGACCATAATCACCTTCACACATGGTTTCGGCCGAGCTTTCCCCAACTAGCTGCCAGAGGGTTTCGTTAACGTAGGTAACCTGGCCATCAAGAGTTGCAATCGCAAAACCCTGACCCGATGTTGCGGCAAATCGCTGATAAATTTGCAGATGTTCCTCAGCCACTACCCGGTCGGTGATATCTGTCTGAATCCCAACCACCCGCAATGCTTTACCATGGCTATCCGAATCAACCACATGCCCTCGGGAGTGGATATTTCGGTAGGACCCGTCCCTGCATTTAAGACGAAACTGGTGTTCATACTGACTCTTACTCTCTGCGACCGCCTGTTCTACCACCGCCAATGCAGCGTTACGATCGTCAGCATGGAGAAGTCCCTCCCAGGTGCGGTGACGGTGGCGTAATTCACCAGAACCATAGCCGAGCATGCTGAAATAGCGGGGACTGTAATAGACATCGCCGCTGGCGATATCCCAATCCCAAATGCCATCCGAGGCGGCCATCGCAAATTGAAAACGCTCATCACTAATTCTTAATCGTTCACGCTGGCGACGCACCTGAAACAGCCACAAACACCCCAACATCAATATCAGCAGCGCAACCAACACCACCTGCCTGAGGAGCCCATAATCGACATCCACATCGTAGCGAATGGCCACCCATTTTTGCTGAATCGCTGTTTTCTGTTGCGGGGTCATGCTATCCAGTGCCCGTTGCAGAATCGGAATCATTTCTGGCCAGTCTTTGCGGACACCAATACTGAGATCGTATGAGTAGTCCGTTGGCGCAGCAACTTTTAAACCGGTGTAACCGCGGTTGCCAATGATTGAGCTGGCTACCATCAGGTTACCTACATAGGCGTCAGCACCACCCTTGATCAGGGTCAGTAGCGCCGTTTCGGTATCTGGAACTTCAACCAGGATTAACTCCGGATGGTTTTCAAGCAACAGTTCATGGACCATATAGCTGGTCTCAACCAGCACCTGCTTACCACGTAAATCGTCCAGGCCATTGAGATAGTCAGCCCCATTACGGGTAAAAATCACCAGCGGATAATTGACATAACTTCTGGTGAAATTAAGATATTTCTCTCGTTCTTCAGTTCTAGCCACCGCGGGCAACAAGTCGATTTTGCCGTTACGAGTTGATTCCATCACCTGGTCCCAACTCAATCCCAGCAAGGGTTCAAATTTAACCCCTAATACCTGGCTAAAATACTTCACATACTCAGAAGAAATGCCCAGAAATTCATCGTCATGGGTGACAAATTCAATCGGTGGCCAGGCGCTATCAATACCAATTTTAATAACCGGGTGATCCTGCAACCAGGCTAGCTGCTGCGCACTTAAGTTGACCTTAACCGGCGCAGGTTTAGGCAACAATTCGCCGACATCAATCCAACGTCGGCTAATGGCCATTTTTTCTGCCACTGAGATGCTATCGAGTCCCTTCTGCAGCAGCGTGTTCAACATAGGCCAATCTTGTCGACTGGCAAAATGAAGGTGCTGGATGTCGCTAGATACCTGAGCAGCAATCCGTAGATTGATCAGGTTTAAGCGCCTCATCCAGTAGATGGATGCGCTTATATTGCCCACCAGAGCGTCCACTTCACCAATTGAAAGCGCTATCAACGCGGCCTGCAGCGTGACATAGGTTATTGGTGTGATGGTCGAATGATCTCGCAGGTATCCGGCGTGGGAACTATCGGCCTGCACACCCACCCGTAAACCCTGCAGGCTGTCCAACCCGGTAACCGAGTGGGCCTGTTCTGATCGGGTAATAATTGACCGGACAAAGTCGGTATAGGGCTCGGTAAAACTCAGATAACCCTGCCGCTCTTCGGTTTTGCCAACCCCCGGCAGCAGATCAATATTACCGCCACGGGTTTCTACCATCACCTCAGCCCAGGTCAGGTCAGGGACCACCGCGAATGTTAATCCCAGGCGCTGCTCTAGCAGAGCAACATAATCTGCCGCCAGGCCACGGTAGTGACCCGTATCATCAATAAATTCGAAAGGCGCAAACTCGGGATCAACGCCGACACGGATCACCGGGTGACGAGCTACCCAGTGCGCCTCTTCTGCAGTCAACACAAGCCGGTGCAGATCGCTTTGATCACTCGCACCCGCTGCTTCAGCGCTGACCTGGTTGCCTGTTATTAGCAACCCAAATAGTAGAATGGCTAGTGCCGATATCTGCATGAGCCTGAAGCTGGCAACGCGAACATTTGGCAGTGACATCTAAAAGTTAAGATCAAGCTTATCCATGCCATCCCTGCATTATTATTGATTGCAGCCCCTTTAATGGAGCTTAAATTTCGAACACTACTGATTGAGATCCTGAACCGAAAAAAAAACAACTTGAACGTTAGCATAGCGCCGTGGGTGAGGCTACGAACAAACGACCCTAATTTGAGTCCACCCAGACCACGATTTCCTTAACCCGCCCGCCACTTCCTCACAAATGATAAACATCCACAAAACCAACCACTATGTCGTTGAGTAACACGACTTTTTTGTGGCTGATACGCAACTGTCCATCAACCCTCACCAATGTGTGCTCATAAAAGCCACCATAAAAGAGTTGCTCCTTATCTCGGTAGATTTGCGACATCCAGTTTGAAGAAACCACGATCTGCTCATCGGTGACCGAGGTAATCGCCACGTTGCTGATCATGTGATTGGTGCGAGGTAGCGGATAGGAAGCTGGAGAATCGCCGCTGGTAAAACGCCAGATACGATGTTCCAGTTCTTTACGATTATTCATATAGATAATCGAGACTTCGGCTTCTGGGTCGCTGGTGAGTTCGTTCTCGTTGACCCAGGACGGCGCCCAATAAATCATATCCTCGGTGTAGAGTTCGAGCCATTCCTGCCATCGGGACTGGTCTACCATGGCGGCTTCGCTGTAAATAAACTGTTCTACTTCTGCCTGAAGTGTTGCCTGTTCGGGGGTCATGCTGATCATCTCTGCGTCCATCCTCTGATCGCTTACTGAATGTTTTATTGTTTTAACCGGTTGAGCCTAAACCGCTAGGACATTTCTCGGTTCTGTCCGGCTTCCATCAGCCTGATCCAGTTCTGGTATTGATGCACTGCGCCACCTTCCCAGCCAACCGCGCCACCATGCTCGGCATTCTTAATGCCAACTTCTTCGGCGCGGCGATCTGATCCATCAAACTGATCATGCAGACCAAAGGTGGCGTCACTCCAGGGCGCACCAGCGGCGGCTGCGCCAATCTGGCACTGCTCAAACTCATGGTTGTCATCGGGGCCACCAAGACCAGCAATGGAGAAAAAATCCATAAACTGGCGCATGCGTTTGATGCGCATTTCACGGGGTTCTCCCTTTGGCGCTATGCACCAGTAACTGACTTCGGTTTTATCCACCGCAATGGGGCGCACATAACGAATCAATGACGCCAGTTGATCCATCACAAACATATTCGGGTAGATCGCAACCTGACGTAACTTAGAGGTCATCCAACGCGCTCGTTCTTCGCCGTGGCGCTCCACAAATTCATCATGGCGGGCATAGGCCGGCCGATCCTGGGGATTGGGCAGGTCTGACTGAATCAGCGTATGACCATTAGGCATGGCGTAGGTCGCACCGACCGTGTCTTTGTCGTTGAGCTCATCGATGCGAATCATTTTTTCTACTTTGAGCTTGCCCTTGTTGGACTCTTCATCGCGCTTGTTGATGATCCCCATTAGTGTTTTATGCACATAGGGCAAATGCAGTCCGTCACCACCGCCGTTCTCAATCAACAGCTTCCAGTTACCCCGATAAATGCAGGTATTGGTGCCCCTAATCACCTCAATACCGGCATCACTCTGGTCGGTGAGCATATCGATGACTTCGGTAATATCGCCGAGGTGTTCTTTTAATGTAGATACATCGGGATTGAGACTGCCAAACACAAAGCCACCGTGAACGTCGACCCGGGCAATACTTGTCAGGTTATGGTCGGAGCGTTCGTGGGTCTGCGCATAGCCTTCATCCGCTCGAGGCATGTATTCCAGATTGCCGTCCAGGTCATAGCACCAGTCGTGGTAAGAGCAAACAAAACCGCTAGCCTTGTTACCTGTTTGGGTGCGGCACAGGGTGGTGCCTTTATGGGCGCAGGCGTTAAGAAAGCCGTTAACCTTGCCGTCGTTATTTCGCACCACGATAACTGGCTGGCGGCCCATGGTGGTGGTGTAAAAGTCACCTGAATTAGGGATCTGACTCTCGTGACACAGGTAAATCCAGTTGCCCTCAAAGATGTAGCGCATTTCCATATCGAAAATTTCCGGACTGGTCAGGGCCACCCGCTTGATGCGCGCTTCACTGGTATCCCGGTCGTGTTCAACAAATGAGCTGAAATCGATTGGCCCGGAATCACCGGTGGTTAAGGTTTCAATTTTCATATCTGTTACTCCTCTTCAAATAGCTGCTGAAGGTTATCTGTTGCTGCCTGCCACCAGTCAGCTACTTTAATTGTTGGTTACTATCTATTTTGAAAGTCCCGCTATCCTGGGGCTGATGCTACCAAACAGAGCCGAATCACCACAGCCAATATTTATCCAATCATGGTTCGCCTGTTCAGTCCAGGTCAGTCCAGGTCAGCAATAGTGCTATGGTCAATCCCAGAGAGTCTTTAACAGAGACCAATAAATCAAGAGGAGTTCCACCCCATGAATAAAGTCATTGAGACCGATCAAAACATTCCCTTATCAAACTGCAGTGCCCAGGAGTGGCAGATACGTAAAGAGCTGGCTGCTGCCTATCGACTGGTACATAACAAGGGCTGGACTTCGCTGATTTTCAACCATATTACTGCCCGGGTTCCTGGCGGCGAGGAACATTTTCTGATCAATAATTTTGGCCTACGTTATGACGAGATCACGGCCTCAAACCTGGTTAAAGTTGATATTGAAGGCAATGTTATTGATGGCAATGGCAGCGAGCAGATCAATCAGGCCGGTTATGTCATTCACAGCGCTATTCACGGCGCTCGGGCAGACGTGGTCTGTGCCCTGCACACCCATGGCCCGGCCTCAGTAGCGGTATCCTGCCTGGAGCAGGGCTTTATGTTTATCAACCAGGATTCGATGCAGTTTTCTGGGAAAATCGCCTATCACGACTTTGAGGGCATCGCTATTGACCACGGCGAAAAGGCCCGGCTAGTAGCAGACCTGGGTGACAAATCCACACTGATACTAAGAAACCACGGTGCGCTGACCGTCGGCCGCTCCATCGGCGAAGCCTTCGTAATGATGTGGCTACTCGAACATGCCTGCAAAATTCAACTTTCAGTGCTCGCCAGTGGTGCCAAAATCAATGCGCTGGACAGCGGCCAGCTCGATGCCATTGCAGCAGAGGTGCCTAACCAGCAGATGACCATCACCCCGGATGGCATCGGCAAACTGCCTTTTGAAGCACTGATGAGAGAAGTGGAAATAACCGATCCTGATTACTGCAGCTAGCAATCAATATTCAACTTAACCCCAGAATCATTAGGCTCAAAAAACCGGATTACTATTTTTTTAAGTATTGATCGCTCAGATGGGTATGATCTACTTGGTAGCGGAATGGATTCCCAAGAAAATAAAGAAAATAGGACTTTGGTAGTTCTATCACTGAAAACAGCCAAAACTTCAAAATAAAACATAATGATCTTTGTGAGAGGAGAGATTTAATGATCCATTTAGCGCTGAAGCGATCGCTTCTAATTTTAGCAACCACCAGTTTGATGGCGACTTCAGTTGTTGCCAAAGTATCACCAGATAAGGCCGCTGAAGTTGGCCTTGAAGGCACCCGGTTAACACCCATTGGCGCCATCAGAGCTGGTAATGAGGACGGTTCTATTCCAGCATGGACCGGCGGCATCACCGAATATCCTGAAGGTTTTACCCCTGGCGGCTGGTATGTAGATCCGTTTGCCAGTGATGAAATTCTGTTCACCATCACAGCTCAAAACTACAAACAGTACGCGGATAAATTGACCGTCGGTACTCAGGCACTGTTTGAGCGCTACCCGGACACCATGCAAATGCATGTCTATCCAAGTCGTCGTAGCGCGTCCTTCCCGGACTGGTATTACCAAGGTTCTGTTCACAACGCGGCCAACACTGAGTGGTGTGGTCATACCACCGAGCCAACTCTGGCCGAGCGCTGTGTTAACAAATCCACTTTCAAACCTGGCGTGTTTTTTCCGGTGCCTCAAACCGGCGGTGAAGCGCTTTGGAGCCACAGCTTTTTCTACTGGGGCAAAAGCTACCAAGCCCACGCCTACGGCATGAATGTGTTTGCCGATGGTAGCTACGCCGATCACATGAAAATCGATCGCTGGAACCTGCCCTGGTCAATGACCGCTGAAGAATTCCCTAAAGACGCCTATTTCGAGCGTGCCGGCGGCGCCATCATCTGTGGTAGCCAGGAAGATGTCTATCCACCACGTACCGCCGGCCAGATGTTCGGCGGCTGCGGCGGTTGGGACTCTATCGACTTTGATGCCTATCTCTATATCCCTGGGCAGCGGAGAGTTCGTAAAGCGCCAGAGATTGGTTTTTACGACAGTCCCGGTACTGGCTCTGATGGCTTACGCACAGCTGACCAGCGTTGGGGCTGGGCCTTAACGGGCGCTGAAGAGTGGTACGAAATCGAAGACCCAGTTAGGAAAGAGTATTACGTGCCATATAACTCCTATAAGTTGGCTCAACCTGGTGTTACCTGGGATGACCTGGCGCGGCCTGGTCATATCAATCCCGAATACAAACGTTATGAGCTGCATCGTGTTTGGGTTATTGAAGGTCGCACTCGGCCCCAGTTTCGCCATCTGAGCCCCCATCGCCTGGTTTACGCGGATGAAGATAGCTGGGCCGCGACCAATGCTGATATGTATGATGCGCAGGATGATATCTGGCGGGTGTCAGAGCTCTATAACCTGAATTTTTACGACTATAAATTCACCCAGTTCTGGGGCGATGCTCATCACGACCTGGTCAACGGTCGTTACGCCTGTGTCAATTCGTTCTACAACATTGGTATTAAAGATCAAAATGGTCCACCGGTGTACAACGGTAACCCTAACTGGGATTACCAGAAGCCATCTGGACTGCGTAAGCGCGGCGTGCGTTAACGACAACTAATAACAACGAAAAAAGGGCAGCTTTTAGCTGCCCTTTTTTACTTTCTGAAGTAACCAAAACATCAACTTGCTATGCCAGGCAATGCCCGGCAACTGCCAGCTTTTTAAACAGGTGAGGTGATGAGACCGCGCTGTCAGGATAAGCCGCAATACGGCCCTGAAATTCAGGATTGTTGAATGCTGCGCGAAAACTCTCCAGGTTCTCCCAGACCGCATAATTCATGTAAGTAGAGCTACCAGCAATGCCCTTATGTAGCTGGGTAGAAACATAACCGGGTTGCTCCTTCATAAAATCAGCATCGTGAGACCAGGCCGCTAGTAGCGCCTCTTCATCCGCAGGATCAATTGAAAAGACGTTAACCAATATCAACTGGCCCAGCTCGTTGCTCTGCAGTTGCATGCCCAAACCTACCTGTTCGTCCAACTCTTTAAAACCACCCATCTAGGCTCCCCTCTGTTTATTTAAATATGAAATGCGGCCATTGAGATCAGCTGTTTTCTTGCGCTTGCTCTAATTGCAGGGATAGCCCCTTAAGCAATTTGATCGCCTCGGTAATCTGGGTTTTTTCCAAACCATTCGCTAAACCATTGATCCAGTCAATCTGCGATTGATCAATAGCCGCATAGCTCTGCTGGCCATGGTCAGTCAGTGCGATCAGGTGAGCCCGTTTGTGATCCGGGTTGTCGACTAGCTTGACCATGTCCAATCCAGCGAGGTCGTTAACGATGCGTTGCACCGCCTGCCGAGTTAGGCCCATCCTGCGGGCTATCTGGGCAACGGTCAGGCTTCTACCGGACAGGTGAATAGCGCCCATCACCTGCCAACGCGCACTGGTCAACTGCAAGGGTTCACCCAGGCGATTGCCGGCAGCTAGTAACAGGCCGTTGACCCGAAAAACTTCCAAAACCAACTCGGTTAAAAACTTTCCTTCTAATAGTCGCTCGCTCATAAGCAATATATTTCCATAATGACAATATATTGTCAATGTCAATAGAGTTCGATAGAAACTCTGCTAACTCCCACCTAAATCAGCAACAGCTCTGCATTGCACCGGTTAAGGCATAATCCCTAACGTTAAATCCTAAGAAGGAAATGACCAAATGGTAGGTAGCCGCCGGAGCAAATTGCGTCAATCCAGCGCGACCAAGTTGCGGGCCGGCACTCGATAACAACCTGTCAATAAACCAAGTAATAAAGAGGAGAGTAACCATGAGCGATTACACAGATAAAGTTGTCCTGGTCACCGCAGCTGGCGCCGGCATTGGCCGGGAATGCGCCCTGGAATTTGGCCGCCGCGGCGCGGCGGTGGTAGTCGGGGAACTCAACGAAGAACTCGCCATTCAAACCGCTGCAGATATTGCAGAGTCCGGTGGCAGCGCGATCGCCACCCAAATGGACGCGACTAATGTCCCAGACATCCAGCGTGCATTAGCATTAGCAGAATCCACATATGGCGGGCTCGACGTGCTGGTTAACGTCTGCGGTGGTACCCGCTATTTTGGCACCATCGAACAAGCCACCGAAGAAGAGTGGAGCATCACCATCGACACCAATCTCAACACGGTTTATCGCTGTTCAAAATACGCCATTCCCCTGCTGCGCAAACGCGGTGGCGGCGTAATCATTAACACCTCGTCCGTAGCCGGCGTGTTACCCGGTAGTAGCAACGCCGCTTATGCAGCCGCGAAAGGCGCCATTAACACGCTGACCCAGGCAATGGCACTGGATTGCGCGGTCGACAAAATCCGGGTTAACGCGATCATGCCGGGGATGATGCTGTCGCCACGGATTCTAGGCTGGATCGAAAACAATCCTGGTTTTGAAAATATGGGCGAACAATTCTGTGTAATGGGCCGCGCCGGTAACCCGGAAGAGGCGGCAAAGCTGGTTGGTTTCCTCGCCTCTGACGACGCCAGTTACATCACCGGTGCCCTGGTACCCATTGACGGGGGTTATTCGGCTGGCAAGCAAGCGGACTTAATGGACAAGGGACATACCTGATCGCCATTAGAACAAACCACCGGCGCAGTTTTTTTATAGCTGCGCCGGCTTTTTTTAAACCTGGTGGTGAGCGCGCGAACCCCAACAAAATCTAAATAGCACTCCACCCCCCATCATTGGCGATCACCTGGCCGGTCAGAAACGAGGAGGCATCACTGGCCAGATAAACCGCTAACCCAGCCAGTTCCGCTGGCTCACCAGTACGACCCATTGGCGTTAACTGATTAAGCTTTGCCAGAAAAGCTTCGATCATTTCCGGGGTTTGCTCACCGACTTCTTCTCGACCCAATTGGGTGCCCAGGTGCCAACCGGGACAGATGGCATTAAAACGAATATTGTCGCCGCCATATTCAGCCGCGCCCTGACGGGTGAACGCGATCAGTGCACCTTTTGAAGATGAGTAGTTGGCGGAGACAGCTGGAATGGTCGGATTAACACCGCCCAGCCCCGCAATCGAAGAGATATTAATCACCGAACCAGATTGCTGTTTAATCATCAGCGGCAACATCGCCCGGGTGAACAGAAAAACCCCGCGCAGGTTAACCGCCATCAACCGATCCCACTGATCGACCGGCATTTCATGGATACGATATTTAGCGGTGGCAATACCGGCGTTATTGATCAATATGTCACAACGACCGCCAGCGGACTTAATCGCCTCCACAAAGCCGGCAATACTCTGTTCGTCGGCCGCATCTACCTCTAGCGCCAACGCGCTACCACCAGCTTCATTAATCAAATCGGCAGTCTGCTGCGCGCCCGGTAGATCAATATCGGTACAGAACACTTGAGCACCGAAAGCGGCTAGTGCCTGAGAGAATACTCGGCCCAAACCACTACCCGCTCCGGTAACCACCGCAACACGATCCTTAAGCTCGAACAGATCTCGATTTATTGGCTTAGCCATGCGCCTCTCCTTTATTAGGTCAACAAATTAAACTCGGTTAGCAAAGTCGGTCATCGCCCGCAAAAACTGCTCGGGCTGCTCCAGAAATAGCTGATGGCCAGCATCCTCTATCACGCTGGTCTCACCAAGAGGCATGACCTCAGCCAGCCGCCTGCATTTCTGTTCAGTCACAAAAAAGCTATTACTGCCCCACATCACTAGCGCAGGCATTTCTGCCGCTGCCATATCCTCGAACTCCGGAGTGCCAGGGTAGTACTCGGGATCTGGCCCGCCCATCACATGACGCGGATCATGCTTGGGCATTAACTTGCCATCGAGGCGCTGTAACAATTCATAGCGAGCCGCATAAGCCAGCTCATCAGGATGGCGATCACCGTATTTTGCCGCACGCTGCGCATAGTGTTCCAGGCTATCGAATAGCCGAATTTTGCCCGCTGCCAGCCCGGGGTAGTTCGATTGAGGAGTGAAATCGATAATACCAAGACCGCAGATTAATTCGGGATGGACCAACGCCAACCGCATCACCAACGCGCCGCCCATTGAATGACCAACAACAACGGTTGGCGGTAATTCCAGCTCATTGATGATAGCCGCCAGATCTTCCATCATTTCGTGGTGGTCACTATCACCATCTCGAGGCCACTCACTGTCGCCATGACCTCGAATATCCGGAGTAATCACCCGAAATTTTCGAGCCAGCTGCATCGCCACCAGATCCCAGGTGTGGGCACTAACCGCTCCACCATGCACCATAAAAATTGGCGACGCATTAGGATCGGCGGTCGGGCTATTCCAATCAAGCAGATTAAAACGCAACCCTCGAACCACCAGGTTTCGGATGATGCAGGTGGGAGGATCTGACGCATCTAGCCCCAGGGTTTCAGTTAACGCCAGCAGCTCAGAGAAATCCTCAGTGCTGTTAAAAAAGCTCACCTCGGCGCTCTGCGGCGCGCTATTGAAATAGCTCATGCCGACACACCTTTGTCAGTTAAATAGCCATCGACTACGGCAGCCAACCCCACCGGGTTTTCGATATAAACCATATGCTCACAATCGGCCACGCTTGTAAACTCAGAACCAGCCATGGCATCAGCAAAGCGTTGCGCGGCATCTTCTGCCAGAAACCAACTATTGGCACCACGTACCACCAGGCAGTCACCTTGATAGGTAGCCATTTGCTCCAGGGTTGGTAGACCCGGCATGGTCTGTTCATCGGGCCCACCCATCGGGTGACGGGGATCATATTTGAGCTGATATTGACCATCAGCGCGGCGCATAAACTCATGATCTGCATTGCGACGCATGTGCGCTTCGCTGCGGTTGAGGCGGCTGGCATTACGCTGCACATACTCCTCAATCTCATCATATAGCCGACTGGTTTCGGTAACCTCAGTTTTAGCTTTCCAGCCGTTGTAGGCGGTCTCTGGACCCACATCCACCAGGATGGTTTGGCCAAGTAACTCAGGAGAATTCATCATCACCCGCATCACCAGCATGCCACCAACTGAATGACCAATCACAGTGGGCTGATCCAACTCAAGTTCGGTAATCAACTTAGCCAGATCATCCGCCATCAGGTTGTGGTTGGAGTCACCGTCCCGCGACCACTCGCTATCGCCATGGCCGCGCATATCCAGTGCGATCAAACGATATTTATGCGCCAGTAATGTGCAAAAAGGCCCCCAGGTTCGGCTGGTAACCACGCCGCCGTGAAGCAATATCAGCACCGGTCGATGCAGCTCACCCCAATCGAGCATATGCAGCCTAATGCCGTTAACAATCACATTACGTGAGCGGCATAACAGCGGCTGAGTTACCACACCGCCAAGATCGGCAGCGGTGCGCTGAGCGTCGGCTACATAATCCGTCGCCGAGATATCCAACGGCTCAAGTCCCTGAGCAAATTCGGTGATGTACAAGGAAATCCTCTTTAATAAAAATTAACCCGATTGCCGATATTTTTATAATTTCAGCCAGGCTGTGGCGACTGGTTTTTAATATTATTGAAACCGCTGACATCCGAGAACCGGATGTCAGCGGTTGTTAGAACAACTACTTATTTAGTCAACTGCAATTGCCGACGCCTGAACAGCACCGCAACCGACCAACACGTCACGAATGCGCTGTTTCACCGCATCGTCGCAATAAGGAGCAACCGGTGGCCGGCAGGCACCCATTTTATAACCCAACACATCAAGCCAGTACTTAACCGGCGCCAGGTTATAAATTTTCTTTTCGATCAGCGGCACCAGGAATATCTCAACCATCAGATCACGCAGCGGTTCCAGCTCGCGATGTAACGGCAGCGCAGCATTAAAATCACCCTCGGCCGCCAAATCCATCATCTTAAACAAGGTATCGCGCTTATCACCGTAGATCAGCACTTCTAGGGTGCCGAAGATGCACTGGGCACCGTGGACGATGCTGTCCCATAAATAAAACGACTCCATCGGCTCGGTGACCACAATCCGGTCACCTGCCATTTTGCGTAATGAAATAGTATCCGCCGGGTTACTCATGCCGTTCTTAATACCCACCACCTTGTCCAGGTCAGCCAGCCGATTGATCAGGCCGTGATTCATCACATATCCGGCATTGGGGGTCTGATAAAGCACAATGCCTAGTGGCTGATTGTCATTCAGATATTTAAAATAGCCGTAAACGTCTTCATCGGAACGTAACTGGATGACCGGATTAATTACTTCTAGCAAGTCATAGCCAAGACCATCGAGTACCTCGGCTTTTTCAATTACGGTAAACGGCGAGGGATCTAGAATCACCGAGGTCAGCATCATCCGGCCATCCGCCGCTTTGGCACAGGTCTCGGTGTACTGATACCACTCGGTCGGCGTCATGTTCCAGGCTTCGGCCATGTTGCCGCCGGTCATCAATCCATAGAGCCCGACTTCGGCATATTTATTGACGTTAAACGCCAGCGCTTCCAGATCCAAACTAAAGTCTTGTTTAAACGGTGTAGTTGGTGCATTGGTGCAACCCACCATGTGCTCCCGTGCCCACTGCTTCGCCTCTTTTGCTGTGTACTTGGCCATCGCCTGTCTCTCCCTGAAATTTCCAAAACGCTCAGCATACCGTGATTCAGACCAACTGTCGGCGCAATTCCGACCATGACATGGGTGATGGCTAACTCTCTCCCGACGATTAACCTCTTTTTGTTTGTTGCAATTTTATTAACAAACCTACTTTTATTTTATATTTACCGTATATTTTGGAACAGATTAAATAATATGAGTAACAGCCGGAGGGGCAATGAGTGATCTAAACGAAATGGCTGTGTTTGCCAGCGTGGTCGATGCGGGCAGCTTTACCGGCGCAGCTCTTAAGCTTGATCAACCAAAATCGACCATCAGCCGACGCATCACCCGCCTGGAACAGCGCCTCGGTGTTCGATTGCTACAACGCACCACTCGGGCACTGCATTTAACCGACGCCGGGGAAATCTACTACCACTACTGCGCACGAATCGCAGCCGAGGCGCAATCCGCCGAAGATGCCATCAACAATACCAAAGCAGAACCATCAGGCCCGGTGAAAATTACCGCCCCGATCCACCTGTCGGCGATATTGCCCGGATTAATTGATGAATTTATGGCGCTCTATCCGAAAGTGCAGATACATCTGTTCTGCAACGATGCGGTGCTGGATATTGTCAATGAAGGTATCGATGTGGCGTTCAGGTTTGGCAAATTAAACGATTCCAGCTTCATTGCCCGTAAATTAGGCAGCCACCGCCCCATCCTCTGTGCCGCCGAAAGTTACCTGGCATCAGCGCCGCAGCTAGAAAAACCAGCAGACCTGGTCAATCACCACTGCATCTCTTTTAACCCACCGCCGAACGGCAGTCGCTGGAACTTCGAAGGCCCGGACGGCAAAAGCAGTTTCGATATTCCGCCCAGGTTAGCGGTTAACAATCTGGAAATCATGCATCGCTCGGCGCTGGCTGGAATAGGCGTTGCTATCCTGCCCGCCCTACTCTGCCAACCTGATATAGAAGCTGGAAAACTGCGCGCCCTACTGCCGAGCTGGTCTTTTAGTTCGGTCGAGCTCAACCTGGTTTACCCAAGCAGCCGCCTGCTACCAACCAAAGTACGGGCTTTTATCGATTTTACACTTGAGAAATTCCGCTCCCAGGGCATGGGAATACTGATGGGCTAGGTAGTTAATTCTAGCCCACCACAACCGTGAAACCATCTATGTCCTCAATGGCAACATTCAGGTCTATTTCCGCACTCGATTTTTTTAGCCTTGCGAGCTTCCATCACCGTGACCAATGAACCAGTTGCCGCAATCAGCCAGGTCACATAGACCACTGCCATTGCGTGGGAATTAATAAAGTCTGGCACCATAGAAAAAAAAGTAATCATCGTTTTTGCCTCATAATTTGCGGTTCTCTCTCACCGCGTTGAGGCGTAATGTACTCACTATAAAAACAATCAGGAATATCGTTTTTTGTACAATTGATGTGCAATAACACACAGCAAAATCTAAGCTGCTATTTACTGAGGAGATCTAGCCGATGAATTGGGACGACCTGAAGATTTTTGCCACGGCCGCAAGGCTGGGCAGTTTTTCTCAAGCTGCTGATGCCCTACGCAGTACCCATTCAACCGTATCCCGCAGAGTATCGGCGCTAGAGCAGGATCTCGATTTACGCCTGTTCGACCGGCACACCACCGGATTGACCCTGACCCCCGGCGGAGAAGAACTCTATACCAGCGCGGCGGCCATGCAACTGGAGGCTGATAGCGCAGAGCGCAAAGTCTCAGGCCGTGACTCCCAACTACAGGGGGTGGTTCGCGTATCCGTCATCGATGCAGTT
>JAESTY010000183.1 GCA_016763355.1 Immundisolibacteraceae bacterium | reverse complement strand
GATGCGTCCAGCACCGCTACGCCCGGATTGCTGTGAAACCTGCCAGGCAGACTCAATATCCGCTGGCACCTTGACGGTCGACTGACCCTTGCCCGAGGAACTCATCACCGGCTTTACCACACAGGGCAATCCTATTTCTGCAACCGCCTGCTGATATTCTTCTATGGTGTCAGCAAACCGGTAGGCAGAGGTCGGTAATTCAAGTTGCTCCGCCACCAAACGCCGGATGCCCTCCCGATTCATAGTCAGTTGGGTCGCCCGAGCGGTCGGAATAACATTAAAACCATCGGCTTCTAATTTGGCCAATGTATCGGTATGAATCGCCTCGATCTCCGGCACAATCAGGTCAGGCTGCTCCAGACGAATCACCGCCTCCAGCGCTTCACCATCGAGCATCGATAACTGATGACTACGATCGGCAACCTGCATCGCCGGCGCATCTGCGTAACGATCCACCGCAATCACCTCAACCCCAAAGCGCTGCAACTCGATAACTACTTCTTTGCCAAGCTCACCCGCACCACAGAGCATCACCCGGGTCGCTGTCGCTGAAAATGGTGTGCCGAGCTCAGTCATAGCAGGATTCCAAAACAAATTGCGCCGACCCATTGAGGGGTCGGCGCTGGCTAATATCAAACCAACAAGCTGAACAAGCTATTCTGGCAAGCCGTGATTCTGTACCGAGGCGATACGGTAAACGTGTTCCAGTACCGGCACATCGATGCCCAGTTCTTTGGCTTTCACCACATAAGGTTTAAGAATCTCGTCAACTTCCATTTTACGCCGACGGCTTAAATCCTGGTGCATCGAGGTACGGCCTTCTTTCTCGCCTTCCTCACCGGCCCGTTTAGCAAACATTTCGCCGACCTTCATCATGATATCCACCGATTTCTCAAAAGGCAGCTCGTTAAACTCTTTAAACTGGCCCATCGGTGCATAGTAGTTTTGTGGTTCGTAACCCATCGCCGTGTAGACCTTAAGAAAGTCTTTGGCTAGCGTTATATAGGCTTCACCACCAGCGCGGGTAGACAAACCCTGCACAAATACCAGCGGTAAGCCCAGGGTGGTCACTGACCAGCCCGATGCGGTGCCGATCTGCATGACTTTTTCCCACAACACCTGATTGATATCTTCTACCGAGCGGGTACCAAAACCGGCACGGGTGAAAGCATCGGTAACTGCTTCGATGCGCGGCGTGATTCCACCGTCAAGTTCACCAAAATAGGCGGTCACCGGCGTGGTCAATCCGGCCATCACATGACCCGGCTCCAGCAGCACACCACCTTCAATAGTAGACGCACCAATCACCATGTCCGGCCGATCCCATTCGCGCAGCATCTCCTCTTTACCGATACCATTTTGTAAAGAGAACAGCACTTTCACTCGACCTTTCAAACAGGCCGCTTCTTCCAACGCCACCTTGCTACCTTTAGCCTTGGTCAGCAAAATCATGTAATCAAAATCACCACTGGCCTGATCCGGATGGGTAACGCAAGTGAGGTTTTCACGAATCACATGGTCGCCGTAGATACCAGAAACTTTTAGCCCATTGGCTTTGATCGCATCCATATGTTTGGGCCGACCCACCAGGGTGACATCCTCACCGGCTTTGGCCAAAAAACCGCCAAGTACTGAACCCAAACCGCCCGCACCACAAATGATAAATCGCATATCAGCCTCTCCCAGGGAATTGTTTTGTTGGTCTACCGGACAGCGGTCATATAACAAAAGCCAGCGCTGTCGGTATCACTGGACTGAGATTAACCTTAATAGCGCCACCGCGTACAGATTGACAGCTGGCAAAAACAGGTTCTAGCTTTTATGCTATCCGGTAACAATAAGTCTGCTGAAGACAGACATAAGTCTAAATTGAAATCATTAACCAGAGAGGAGAACCACATGGGCAGTTCCAGCCAGGACGCTGGTACCGCGGCGATTGATTTCGCCCAATACCTGCATGACGACACCGAGCAAGGGGTGTTCTCGGTACGCCGCGACATCTTTACCGACCCAGAGATTTACGACCGGGAGATGGAATACATCTTCGAATCTAACTGGGTTTTTCTTTGCCACGAATCACAATTACCCAATCCCAACGATTTTTACACCACCCATATCGGCCGTCAGCCGGTGGTGGTGGTTCGCAATCAACAGGGTGAACTCAACGGTTTTATCAATGCCTGCTCTCATAAGGGCTCGAAAATCTGTTTAACCCGTCAGGGCAACACCAAATTTCATACCTGTAGTTATCATGGCTGGGTGTTCGACAACGACGGCAACAACGTGGCGGTTAAGGACAACGAAGACGCTGCCTACAGTGATGCCTTCAAACAACTCGATTTTGGTCTGAAAAAGGTTCCTAAAGTCGCAGAATATCGCGGCTGGATCTTCGGTAGTATCGAGGCCGATGTGGTGTCTCTGGAAGACCACCTCGGTGATATGAAGTTGTTCATCGACCTGTTAGTCGATCAATCAGTCGATGGCATGGAGCTGATTCCGGGCATGTCCAGTTACACCTTTAACGGCAACTGGAAAATGCAAATCGAGAACTGTCTGGATGGTTACCATCTTAATGTCGCCCATAAGGGCTTTCTGGAAATCACCAACCAGCGAGTAAAACGGCTCGGCGACAAATATACCGGCCCGGATATCGAGGCGATGTTTAATACCGACCTGCAGACCGGCAGCTTTGGTTGGGATCAGGGACATGCGCTATTTTTCACCGAAAACCCGGCTCCAGAATTCCGGCCTCTGTGGCCCGAACGGGAAAACCTGGCCAAGCGTATTGGCGAAGCCAAGACCGACTGGATGATTCGCTTCGGTCGTAACTTCACCATTTTTCCCAACGTGCAGTGCACCGATAACGCGGTGATTGGCCAGTTTCGAGTGTTACGCCCATTGGCCCACAACAAAACCGAAATGCAAATCTACTGCTGGGTGCCTAAAGGTGAAGCTGCCGCTGCGCGCCAACAACGATTACGGACCTATGAAGACTTTTTTGATATCGCTGGTACCGGCACCCCGGATGATGTTGCTGCCTACATGAATTGCCAGGAAGGCGCTGAGGGCCGACTTGCCCAATGGCAGCTTGGCTATGGTCGCGGCCAGACCGCACTCACCAATGGTGCTAACTCGCTGGCCGATGAGCTCGGCCTGAAACCTGCCACCTCTACCGCCGGTCCGCTGACCATGTCCGATGAAACCCTGTTTCATGCCAGCTATCGCGCCTGGTTAAAGATGATGACCGACGGCCAGAAACGGGCCCAGGGCAAGCCAACTAAATCCGAGCCTTCCCAGTCCACCAGCAAGGCGGGGAGCTGATCATGGATAAATCAACTGCCCTGCAAATTGGCCAGGAACTGATCTACCGCGAAGCCGATCTGCTCGATCGCTGGCAGTGGCAATCCTGGAGCGAACTTTTCACCGAGGCCTGTGAATTCTGGTGTCCTGCCTGGATCAGTGAAGTCGTACTTGGCGATGATCCGATGCAGACCCTGTCGCATTTTTATCTCACCAGCCGTGTCGCCCTGCAGGATCGCACCTGGCGCATCGAGTCTGGTGTCGCGCCGTTTTCGATGCCGCTGCAGCGCACCTGCCACATGGTCAATGGGGTCACCCTCGAATCCTTCGATGACACCAGCATTACCTTGCGCAGTCATTGGCAATGCCTGACTTATGCCCGTCAGGAAACTAGCCAGGTATATGGTTTCTACGATCACCACCTGGTCAAAGAAGGCGAGAACTGGCTAATCAACAAGAAAAAAATTACTTTGCTGAATGACCACTTTCAAATGCCGGTGGATGTGAACAACGTATAACTGACGATAATCACCTGAGGAGGAAAAAGTCATGAGTGAAAACCAAGATCCCAGAATGCAAAAGGCGTTGGAGATGTTAGCCGCCATCGAAGATGAAGATGCTGCCGACGAAGTGGTTGCAGTGTTACAGGAACTGGCACCGGATTACACCAGGTCCACGGTTGCCTATGCCTTTGGTGACACTTACGCCCGCACCGATCAACTCGGTCTACGCGAACGTGAAATTGCCACCATAGCCATGTTGGCCGCCATGGGCACCGCATATCCCCAACTCAAGGTACATATCCGTGCTGGGCTTAAAGTCGGTTTAACCCAGCAGGAAATCGTCGAAATCATCTCTCATGTCGGTGTTTACGCCGGCTTCCCCGCCGCTTGTAATGCTTTTTTTGCGATGAAGGAATCACTCAACGAAAAAGCCGCCGGGGCCGCCAAGCGCGCCGCTGAGTAGTTCAGTTTATCCCCGGTGAACGGTCACCGGGGATATCGAAAAGTTCATAACGGAGACAAAAATGACTGACATAACAAACGTCGGTTTTATCGGCCTGGGCGCCATGGGCAACCCTATGTCCGGTCACCTTGCGGCAGCCGCATATCAGGTTAGCGGCTTCGATCCAGATGTGGATAACATGGCCAAAGCAGTTGGCCGTGGTGTCACTCAGGCGGCTTCGGCTACCGAAGTTGGTAAAAACGCCAGCATTGTGCTGATGTGCCTACCCAGCATGGCGATTGTTGAAGCCACTATTGATGAATTGCTAGAACAGTTACCCGCCGGCTCGACTATTGTTGACCACAGCACCATCAGCCCCGACCTGGCTGCAACTCTGGAACAGCGCTGCGCGACCAAACAGGTGGCCTTTCTCGACGCGCCGCTGAGCGGTGCCTGGCAAGGCGCTGAAGCCGCCAGCCTGGCGATTATGGTGGGTGGTGCGGAAACCGCTTATCAGCAGTGTTTGCCGCTGTTTGAAAAAATGGGCAAAAACGTATTTCACCTCGGTGTAGTCGGTAATGGTCAGTGCATGAAGCTGTGCCAAAACCTGATTCTGGTATCGACCCTTACCGGCCTGCTCGAATCCCGCCAACTGGCCGAAAGCGTCGGCGTTGATACCGAGAAATTTCTTAACGTCATGGACGCCTGCCTGGCACCCAGGGGCGTGCTTGATATCACCCGGCCGAAGTTAGTCAACGGCACCGTGGACAACAACTCCCACGGCATAGAGATGATCACCAAAGACATTACCCTGGTCAGAAAACTGGCCGAAAAACAGGGCCAACATTTACCGGTCATGGAGAAGGTGCAGTCAATGTTCGCTAAGGCCAACGATTCTGGATTTGGCGCCTACGATCTGTTTGCCTGGCCGGAGTTTTTAGAATCAGGGTTGTTTGATGAGTTCTAAGAAACCGCTTAAAAGCCTAAACTCCTGGCAATAACTACAACCGCGCTATGAACTGCGATGCGCTCAAAATACCTAACATGTGCATCTGTATCTAAAATCATGCGCTCGGATTTAGTTGGTCGCCAGCTTAAACAAAGCTAATGCGCTTAATATTATTGATAGCTGTGTTAGCCTCGAAAAATTAATCCCATTCCGCTAGTTAAAGAAGCTTTAAATATCATGAACTTACAAAGCCTTACGCAATCTGAGAAAATTCTATTAGCCGAGAAACTTTGGGATAGTGTTGCAGCTGATCAGCAGTTATTGCCCTTAACCAGCGAGCAGAAATCCGAGCTCGATACCCGGCTTGCGAACTACTACGCTAATCCAGAAGCAGGCGAGCCATGGGATAAAGTGCGGAATCGAATTTCTCGTCCATGAATCAAAAAAAGGTAATCGTCAGACCGGAAGCGGAAGCTGACATTACCGATGCTTACCAATGGTATGAGACTCAAAGAAAGGGACTTGGAGAAAGTTTTCTACTTTGCGTTGAAGAGGCGCTAGCTAGAGCCTCACGTGACCCAACTATTTACCCCATCATTTACCAAAAAGCTCGTCGATTGCTTATCCATCGGTTTCCTTTTGGCCTGTTTTTTTTAGCAGACGAAAAAGACATTGTCGTATTGGCAGTACTGCACGCCCGTCGCCACCCTAAAACCTGGAAAGAACGCAGATAATCAATCCGCTTCCAACATCTACCGATGCCCTCTAAACCTTAAACATAGCCACCCGCTGCGTGACCGGATGCCCAGGCCCACTGAAAGTTAAAACCACCCAGGTGGCCAGTTACATCGAGCACTTCACCGATAAAATAAAGTCCTGTTGCCAGTTGGCTCTCCATGGTCTTCGACGAGACCTGGTTGGTATTAACTCCGCCAAGAGTGACCTCAGCGGTGCGATAACCTTCGGTCGCATTGGGTTTTATTTGCCACTGCTGTAACTGCTGACAAAT
>JAESTY010000182.1 GCA_016763355.1 Immundisolibacteraceae bacterium | reverse complement strand
GTTTTGCTGGTGGCACCGCCGATGCCTTCACCCTGTTTGAGCTGTTCGACGCCAAGCTGGAAAAGCATTCCGGCAATCTCACCCGATCCGCGGTCGAACTGGCCAAAGACTGGCGCACCGACAAGCTGCTGCGCCGGTTAGAAGCGTTACTGGTGGTCGCCGACATGACCGCTACCCTGGTGATATCCGGCAACGGCGATGTGATCGAGCCCGAAGATGGCATGATCGCGATTGGTTCCGGCGGGCCCTTTGCCCAGGCAGCAGCCACCGCCCTGCTAGATAACCCTGATCTGAATGCTCGGCAGATTGTTGAACGCGGCCTCGAAATTGCCGCCGATATCTGTATTTACACCAACCATAACCGCACCATCGAAGAGCTCGATAACGGCGAACTTACGGAAGCCTCATGAACGCCAACGACGCCAGTAATAACCCAACTCTGATCTCCGACGGCGCTGCACTGACACCGCGCCAGGTGGTCGCCGAACTCGACAAACATATTATCGGCCAGGACGATGCAAAACGGGCAGTGGCCATCGCGCTGCGTAATCGCTGGCGCAGAATGCAGCTCAACGACGAACTGCGTCCCGAGGTGACACCGAAAAATATCTTAATGATCGGGCCCACCGGCGTCGGCAAAACCGAAATCGCCAGGCGGCTGGCCAGACTCTGCGGCGCGCCCTTCATCAAGATCGAAGCCACCAAATTTACCGAAGTCGGCTATGTGGGTCGGGATGTGGATTCGATCATTCGCGACCTGGCGGATGTGGCTATCAAACTAACCCGAGAAGAGGCGGTTAAAAAAGTCCGCCAGCGTGCCGAAGATCTGGCCGAAGAACGGGTGCTCGACATTTTGCTACCACCGGCTCGCAGTAGCGAACCAACAACCGGATCCCAGCCTGACAGCGACTCTGACGAACAGGCCACGCCTCGCCATCAGGATACCCGGCAGAAATTCCGCAAAAAGATTCGCGAAGGCAGCCTCAACGACAAGATCATCGAGATCGAAGTCAACAGCCAGACGGTTGGGGTCGAGATCATGGCTCCTCACGGCATGGAAGAAATGACCCAGCAGTTGCAGGGCATGTTCCAGAACCTGTCGAATAACCGTTCGCAAACCCGCCGATTACGTCTTGAAGAAGCGCTGCGATTGCTGACCGAAGAAGAAGCCAGCCAGCTCATCGATGAAGATGAAATCAAGCGCATCGCCATTGAAAATACCGAGCAGAACGGCATTATTTTTCTTGATGAGATCGACAAGGTAACCCAGCGTTCTGATTCTCGCAGCGGTGGTGAAGTATCCCGCGAAGGGGTTCAGCGCGACCTGTTACCGCTAGTTGAAGGCTGCAGTGTGACCACCAAATATGGGCCGATCAAAACCGACCACATATTATTCATAGCCTCCGGTGCATTTCATCTGGCAAAACCTTCTGACCTGATTCCTGAATTACAGGGCCGGCTACCGATTCGGGTCGAACTCAAGGCACTGCGGGTTGAGGATTTTGAACGCATCCTGGTAGAACCTGACGCTTCTTTAACGGAACAGGCCATCGCCATGCTGGCCACCGAAGGTACCGAGCTTAAATTTACCGATGCGGGTATTAAACGGCTGGCTCAGACCGCTTTTAACGTTAACGAAACCACCGAAAACATTGGTGCTCGGCGCCTCCACACCCTGATTGAACGACTACTGGAGCAGGTTTCTTTTGAAGCGCCGGACAGTGGCCAGCAGAGCCTGGTGATTGATGAAGATTACGTTAACGCCCAGCTCCATGACCTGGCCACCGATGAAGACCTGAGCCGGTATATTCTTTAAAAAAACAGCAGCAATACCGTCACTTATGGCCAGCATGGTCATAGTGAATATTTGAGCACAGCACCGGGCCAGGCCTGACTGCTGCACTCAGCCTAAATTGGAGGAGTCGATCATGGTTCAGGATCAGCCGCTGGAATCCGCGCCTGAAAACTCTTCGTCTGGCACATCGGGTCAATCAGAAACCACCGCCTTTGGCTATGAGCAGGTACCGGTCAACGAAAAAACCGGACGGGTTCGAGAGGTGTTTGACTCGGTTGCACCCAGTTACGACCTGATGAACGATCTGATGTCGATGGGGTTGCATCGTATCTGGAAACGCTTTGCGACCGGATTGTGCGGCGTTCGTAATGGTGATCAGGTGCTGGACCTGGCTGCCGGCACCGGCGATCTGACTCGACTGCTGGCCAGACAGGTAGCACCTGCCGGCCGCGTGGTCATGTCTGACATCAACGGCGCCATGCTCGAACAGGGCCGTGATCAACTACTCGACCGGGGCATTACCGACGGCATTAGCCTGTTACAGACCAATGCCGAATTTTTACCCCTGGCAGACAACAGCTTTGATTGCGTCATCATCGGCTTTGGACTGCGCAATGTCACCGACAAACTCGCCGCCATTAAAGAAATGCATCGAGTGCTCAAACCCGGCGGCAAGCTGTTAATCCTGGAATTTTCCAAACCTCTGGCAGCACTGCAAAAACCTTACGATCTTTACAGCTTCAAAATATTGCCCCGGCTCGGCAAGCTATTCGCTGGCGACGCGGATAGTTACCGTTATCTGGCCGAATCGATCCGCATGCACCCTGACCAGCAGACCCTGAAAGCGATGATGGAGGAGGCCGGACTAAGCCGCTGCCATTATTTCAATCTGGCTGCAGGTATTGTCGCTGTGCATCGCGGCTACAAGATTTAAACCTACGCTATGCCACTGCCTTCAACCGCCATCGGGATTGCCGAAATTATCCTCAGCCGCTATCTCAACGCCGCTGATATCGGACCCATCGCCGACCCACTGATTGGCAAACGCATTCGGATTGAACTCGAAACCATCCCTGGCCAGCCAGCCATTTCCATTGACGCCATGCCTGACCGTAATGGCATTCGCCTGCTGCCTGGTGAAGAGCCCCTCGACCAGGCCGATGCGACCATCGCCGGTTCGCCACAAGCGCTACTGATGCTGCTGCTAAACCGCAGTAAAACTAACAATGACCAGGCCCGAGTTAGCGGCGATCTGCAACTGATCAGAAACTTAACCGACCTGTTTAGCGACGCAGATTTTGACCTGGAAGCCATACTGGCCGAATGGACCGGCCCCCGCCGAGCTCGCCATCTGGCCGAATTTGTCACTGTGACCGGTGGCTGGCTGAAGCAGAGTGGCGACAAACTGAGTCGCAACCTGTTTGATTACCTGAAATATGAAAGCGATATCCTGGTGCCTCCGCAGCAATGGCAACAGTTAGCGGAAGAGTGCCAGCAACTGGAACGCCGCCTGGGCGGACTGCAGCGACGCCTGGAAAAACTAGAAAAACTGGAAACACCGAATTCATGAATCCTATTACCCACGGTTTTCGGGTGTTCAAAATACTCAGGGTTATCAATCGCTACCGACTTGATGAGCTGCTGTTCAGCACTACCCAATTGCCGGCAATGGTCCGACTGTTTCGGTTACTACCATGGCGCTGGTTCAATCGAGACCGACGTGGCAAGGGTGAGCGGCTGAGACTTGCCCTCGAAGAGCTAGGACCAATCTTCGTTAAATTCGGCCAGATTCTCTCCACCCGCCGAGACCTGTTACCACCCGATGTAGCCGACGAACTGGCTCGTCTGCAGGATCAGGTACCGCCCTTCCCTGGTGAGCAGGCCGTCGCACTGGTAGAAGAAACCTTCGACCAGCCAGTTTCTGAACTGTTTGTTGATTTTGATACCAAGCCACTAGCCAGTGCCTCGATTGCTCAGGTTCATACCGCCACTCTGCATAACGGTCGCGAGGTGATCGTCAAAATCGTCCGGCCAGATATTGAACCCATCATTCGTCGCGACCTGACATTGATGATGATTCTGGCTCAATTACTGGAAAATTTTCTTGCCGACGCGCGCCGGCTAAGAGCCGTGGCCGTGGTCGCCGATTACAAGGTCACCATCCTCGATGAGCTCGACATGGTGCGTGAAGCCGCCAACGCCAACCAGATTCGGCGTAATTTTGAGGATGACGAAAACCTATATATTCCCGAAGTGTTCTGGGAATACACCCGCAATAATGTCATGGTGATGGAGCGGGTCAATGGCCTGGCTGT
>JAESTY010000181.1 GCA_016763355.1 Immundisolibacteraceae bacterium | reverse complement strand
TTGTGAAGCCCGTTCCCGAAAATGACTAATGAGCCAGGTCGTTAAACAACCAGGGAGTGCGCTGGGCAGCAGCAGTCTCATAACTACGAATTTCATCCTGGCGACGTAATGTCAGCGCGATGTCATCAAGCCCTTCCAACAGATTGTGTTTGCGGGTCGGTTCGATATCAAACGGCAACGACTCACCATTTGGTAGCACAACCTGTTGGCTGGATAGATCTACCTGCAACTGATAGCCCTCATTATCAGCAATTTCGGTCAATAACCGGGCGACCAGATCGCCCTCAAGGGTGATGGGAAGTACGCCATTCTTAAAACAGTTATTAAAAAATATCTCGGCAAAACTGGGCGCAATCACCACACGGATACCGTAGTTATCCAGTGCCCACACCGCATGCTCTCGACTTGATCCACAACCGAAGTTATCCCTGGCCACCAGCACACTAGTACCGGCGTAACGCTGTTGATTAAGCACAAAATCGGGGTTTAATGGCCGATTTGTACAATCCTGGCCGGGCTCACCCTGATCCAGATAACGCCACTCATCAAACAGAAAAGGCCCAAAGCCACTGCGCTCAATTGACTTCAAAAACTGTTTTGGAATCAAGGCATCGGTATCGACGTTAGCGCGATCGATCGGTGCTGCCAGACCCGTATGTTGGGTAAATGCTTTCATCAAATCAGTCCTTGGTTACCAGCTGCGCACATCGACAAAATGTCCAGATATTGCCGCCGCAGCAGCCATCGCCGGACTCACTAAATGAGTACGACCACCCTGGCCCTGTCGACCTTCAAAGTTACGATTGGAGGTCGATGCACAACGCTCCTGCGGTGACAAACGATCGGCATTCATCGCCAGACACATTGAACAGCCGGGCTCACGCCATTCAAATCCAGCGTCGATAAATATCTGATCTAGCCCTTCCGACTCTGCCTGTTGCTTAACCAGACCACTGCCGGGCACTACTAAGGCCAGCTTAATTCGGTCACTGACCTGACGACCTTTAGCCACCTCAGCAGCGGCGCGCAAATCTTCGATACGACCGTTGGTGCATGAGCCGATGAAAACCTTATCCAGCTCGATATCGGTCATTACTGTGTTGGCTGCTAGACCCATGTAGTCAAGCGCACCGCGCATTGACCGCGCTTTCTGAGTGTCAGGTTCGGACTCAGGATCTGGCACACTGCCAGCGATCTGGGTAACCATTTCTGGAGAAGTACCCCAGGTAACCTGAGGTTCAATAGACCCTGCGTCGACCTTAACCACATGATCAAAATTAGCATTGTCGTCTGAGACCAACGACTTCCAGTGAATCACCGCCTGTTGCCACTGCTCACCGGATGGGGACGATGGACGACCATCAAGGTAATCAATCGTAGTTTGATCAACCGCAATCAAACCAACCCGAGCGCCCGCTTCAATTGCCATGTTACAGACCGTCATTCGACCTTCCATTGACAGATCACGGATCGCCGATCCAGCAAATTCAATCGCATAGCCGGTACCACCGGCGGTACCAATTTCGCCAATCACCGCCAGAATAATATCTTTAGCGGTGACACCACGGCCTAACTTGCCTTCGACCAGAATTTGCATGTTCTTTGATTTGGTCTGAGTTAGGGTCTGGGTCGCTAAGGCGTGTTCGACCTCAGAAGTACCGACACCGTAAGCGATCGCAGCAAACGCGCCATGGGTCGCGGTGTGCGAATCACCACAGATGATAGTCATGCCAGGTTGGGTAAAACCCTGTTCCGGCCCCATCACATGGACCACACCCTGGCGGATATCGCCCATGCCATATTCAGTGATCTCAAACTCGCCACAGTTACGGGTCAGGGTCTCTACCTGCAACCTGGCAATCGGGTCGGTAATACCCTGCTCGATGTTAGTAGTGGGCACGTTATGATCAGCAACAGCCAAATTGGCCACGCCACGCCACGGTTTGCGGCCCGATAGTCGCAAGCCTTCGAAGGCTTGCGGGGAAGTCACCTCATGCAACAATTGACGATCGATATAGAGCAGCACGGAACCGTCCGCTTCGCGCCGAACCACGTGACTATCAAAGATCTTGTCGTAGAGTGTATGTGCTGCCATAAGTCACCTGGTGGATGGGTCTAAAAAACGAACGCGACATCCCTAGTCTGATTCGTTCAAAAGCCTGCAAAGAGCAAAAAAAGGCGCGCGATTTTAGCATAAACCCTCGCCGCTTTCTGTTTAGCGACTGTTTAGACGATTGCTTGCGCTGGTCGTTCAAAAAACAATGCCAGTAGCGCGCCAATGGCAGCCAGTAATGCCGCAATCAGGAAAGTTCCGCTGGGACCAATTCCTTCCCAGGCATAACCACTATAAAGTCCGCCCAACGCGCCACCGAGACCGAAACCAGCGCTGCTAAACAGGGCCTGCCCACGGCCCTGATTACGTCCGGAAAACAGCTCGTGCACATGGGCAATTGCCGCCGCATGAAAGGCGCCAAAGGTCGCTGCGTGTAGTAATTGGGCGATTAGCAACACCACCAGAGAATCAGCTGCAACACCAATGAGCACCCAGCGCAATGCGGCCAGCACCATACTAAAAAGCAATACCCGAGAGACCCCCAGAATCGGTAGCCAACGGGCCAATAAAATAAACACCCCAACCTCTGCGACCACACCCAATGCCCAGAGGTAACCAACCAGCCCGCGGCTATAGCCAAGCGACTCAAGATAAATAGAGAAAAAAGTGTAGTAAGGACCATGGCTGGCCTGCATCAACACCACGACTAGCAGAAATAGAATTACCTTCGGTTGTTTCATCACCGATAGCAATGGCCGTTGCGATTCATCCTGGGGCTTACCCGGATGAGATGGCACCAGCAGGCTGGCAATCAAAGCACCAACAATCAATATTTCCACTAACGGAATCAGCAGGCCGATACCGTAGCGCTCCAACAGCACTCCGCCACCGCCGACCACGGCAATAAAGCCAATAGAGCCCCACAACCGCAACAGCCCATAACGGCTATTCTGGTCGGCAAGGTGATTCATGGTATTAGCTTCGAACTGGGCCAGACAGGCGTTCCAGAAAAAACTAAACAGGCTTAGGGTCACTGCAATCCAGACAAACCGGGTGTCCATCGCAACCAACATAAAACTACCCAGCGCCAGCGCCATACCCCAGCGTACTACCGCCATACGCTGACCGCTACGATCTGCTAACCAGCCCCAGAGGTTGGGAGCAATAATCCGCACCGTAAGCGTAATTGCCGTAATCCAGCCAATCTCCAGGGGTGAAAATCCGATATCGAGCAGATAAAGATTCCAGTAGGGCACTGTCGCCCCTAGAATCGCAAAATAAAACAGATAATAACTACTGATTCGCCAGTAGGGCAGTGCGGAAACAGACATTAGTTTTCGATACCGCTGCCCGGCATAGTTTTGTCGAAACTAAATGGCAGTAACTTAAAGATGGGGAGGGATATTCGGTGTCGCCGAATTCACATCGTTATTTTGACCCCGATGACGCAAATAGTGATCCATCAACACCAGGGCCAGCATCGCCTCGGCTACTGGCACACCTCGTAACCCCACGCAGGGATCATGGCGACCGGTGGTAATCACTTCTACCGAGTCACCATGAACATCCACAGTACGACCTGGAATTGTGATCGAAGAAGTCGGTTTTAGTGCCAGGCTGACCCGTAGATCCTGGCCGGTAGAAATCCCACCGAGTACTCCACCTGCATGATTACTCAAAAACCCTTCCGGAGAAATCTCATCTCGGTGCTGACTGCCGCGCTGTGAAACCACAGCAAAACCATCGCCAATCTCAACACCTTTAACCGCATTGACGCTCATCATAGCCGCGGCAATATCCGCATCTAGCCGGCCAAAAACTGGCTCGCCAAGCCCAACTGGTAGCCCCTGAGCGATGACATTAACCCGAGCACCGATGGAATCCCCAGCCTTTCGCAGTAGGTTAATCTCAGTTTCTAGCGCCTCTATTTGACTAGGCTGAGCGCAAAAAAAGGGGTTCTGATTAACAAATTCGAGATCTTCAGCCGTCAACACCAGGTCACCCATCTGTGCCAAATAGCCACTGATGGTAATCCCGGCAGAACTATTTAAGTATTTTCGAGCAATCGCACCAGCTGCCACCCGCATCGCCGTCTCCCGGGCGGACGACCGACCACCACCGCGATAATCACGATGGCCATATTTTTGCTGGTAGGTGTAGTCCGCATGACCCGGGCGAAACCGGTCGGCTATCTTCGAGTAATCCCGAGATTTGGCATCCTGATTACGAATCAATAGCCCGATAGAGGTGCCGGTGGTCTTACCTTCAAACACGCCAGATAGGATTTCTACTTCATCTGGCTCTTTACGCTGAGTGGTGTAC
>JAESTY010000180.1 GCA_016763355.1 Immundisolibacteraceae bacterium | reverse complement strand
TGAAGTCCGCATTTCTCTGGCCGATGGCGAGGACGAAGCGTTTTACATTACTGGTGGTTTACTCGAAGTTCAGCCTGACGGAGTCACCGTTTTATCGGACACCGCGATTCGGGCCCATGATCTTGACGAGGCGGCTGCAATTGAAGCTCGGGAGCGCGCCGAACAGCTGATGCAAGGTCGAGAGTCGGATATAGATTACGCAGCGGCCCAGTCTGAGTTTGCTGAGGCTATCGCGCAAATAGCGACTATTCAACGGCTACGTAAAAGGGCCGGTGGCCGCTAGCCAGTATAGTTGATGGTTGACTACCGATCATTTTGGTGACGCTAACTTGTTTCAGTTACCATAAAGTCGAGCAGATGGGCCGTTGGTTCCAGTGTTCAGGCCTTGATGTAGGGCTTTTTCTATGACCCTGCGGATTTCGGTTCGCGGGGTTTTTTGTGGATGATGACATGAAACTGCACGCAGTAGTTCTGGCCGCGGGTAAGGGTACGCGGATGCGCTCTGAAATGCCCAAGGTACTTCAGCCCCTGGCGGGTAGCACACTGCTTGACCATAGTGTGTCCGCATTTAAGGCCTTAACCCAACGGTTTGATACTCGGATGACCCTCGTGATTGGCCATGGTGCTGAGCAGGTCAAAGCGTCCTGTGAGGGTCTGGACTGCCACTGGGTGACCCAGACCGAACAGCTTGGCACTGGCCATGCGGTAGCGCAGGCCATCCCGGGAATTTCTGACGATGAAATCGTCGTCGTGCTCTGTGGTGATGTTCCGTTATTGACTGAGGCAACGCTGGAAAGACTAGTCAACGCAGCCTCTGATAAAACCCCGGCACTGCTGACGGTTAATTTGGACGACCCTACCGGCTATGGCCGTGTACTGCGTAATGACCAGGGCGACGTTGAAGCCATTGTCGAGCAAAAAGATGGCAACGCAGAACAATTATTGGTTAGTGAAATTAACACTGGAATCATGGCCATTCCCGGGGCACCCCTTAAGCGTTGGTTAAGTCAGTTAGGTAACAGCAATGCTCAGGGAGAATACTATCTGACCGACGTGATCGCGATGTCGGTTGCCGATGGTTATCCGGTGGTCGCAGTCGCCACAGATGATCCCGACGAAGTCGCTGGGGTCAACGATAAGGCCCAACTCGCGCAAACAGAAAGAGCGCTTCAACATCGCCTGGCCAAAGCTTTGATGCAGCAGGGAGTCACTTTACGTGATCCGGCCCGTGTTGATTGTCGTGGTCAGTTGGCAGCTGGGAGCGATGTGGTGGTTGATGTCAACGTTATCTTCGAAGGCGATGTCCGCTTAGGTGACCGGGTTGTTATTGGTGCTAATTGTCAGATCAAGGACGCCACCATTGGTGACGATAGTGTAATTTTGGCCAACTCTCTGATTGATGGTGCGGTTATTGGCAAGCAATGCCAGGTAGGTCCGTTTGCCAGGATTCGGCCGGATTCGCTATTGGCTGACCGAGCTCGGGTCGGCAATTTCGTCGAGCTTAAAAAGACCCAGCTTGGAGAGGGTAGTAAAGCCAACCATCTATCTTATGTTGGTGATGCCATCGTCGGCCAAAACGTCAACATCGGTGCAGGAGTTATTACCTGCAATTATGATGGTGCCAATAAGCATGTTACCGAAATTGGTGATGGCGCATTTATCGGTTCAGATTGTCAGTTAGTCGCGCCGGTCAAGGTTGGCGCTGGTGCAACTCTTGGTGCAGGTACCACCCTGGGTAAGGACGCCCCGGCGGGCGAATTGACGATCACTCGACCTAAACAAATTACTATTGCTGGATGGAAACGTCCGGTTAAAAACAAAAAATAGATCTGTTGATTAGCTAATCATCGAAGGTTTCAACAATCCTTGCCGAGATGATTTATTAGCTGGTCAGCAGATCTTCGATAACCGAACCAGTTCACGGAGTTTCTGAACATGTGTGGAATTGTCTGCTCTATTTCAAGAAGGGATGTCGTACCTCAATTAATTGAAGGTCTGCGTCGTCTGGAATACCGTGGTTACGACTCAGCAGGCATCGTGGTTCTCGACCCAGACGGAGAATTACAGCGGGTACGATCACTCGGCAAGGTCAAGCAGCTCGATGACCAACTACTCGAAACTGGGGTGGCGGGTACCATCGGCATTGGTCATACCCGATGGGCGACACACGGTGTTCCCAGCGAAGCAAATGCTCACCCCCACATGGCCGATAGCCGTGTCGCAGTGGTGCATAACGGGATTATCGAAAACCACAATGAATTGCGCGCAGCACTGATCGCCAGCGGATCGGTTTTCGAGTCAGAAACGGACACTGAAGTTATTCCTCATTTGATCAATCGTGCGCTTGATAAAGGTGCTGATCTGGTAGCGGCGGTCAACCAGACCATCGATCAGCTTGATGGTGCCTATTCCCTTGGTATCGTTGTGCGTGGTGACAAAGACCGTCTGATTGGGGCTCGCAGTGGCAGCCCGTTGGTTATTGGCGTGGGTAGAAATGAGTATTTTCTGGCATCAGATGCAGCCGCAATAATCGCCCATACGCCGGATCTTATTTTTCTTGAAGAGGGCGATCGAGCTGAGATTACCCTGGATGGCATTACCATTTGGGACCAGAGCGGTGCTGAAGTAGAGCGGCCGATTAAGACCAGTACCCTGGTCGCTCAAGCGCTCGATAAGGGCGGCTATCGGCACTACATGCTCAAAGAAATTCACCAGCAGCCAGAAGCCGTTGCCGATACGCTAGAAGGCCGTCTAGGTGCTGACCAAGTGTTAGAGGGGGCTTTCGGGCCCGATGCCGCAGCCATTTTCGATCAGGTTAAGGCCGTGCAAATTATCGCCTGTGGCACCAGTAACAATGCGGGGCAGGTAGCGCGCTACTGGATGGAAAGTCTGGCCAAAATTCCTTGTCAGGTCGAGATTGCTAGTGAGTTTAGATACCGAGATACAGTGTTAGCTGCAGACACCCTACTGGTTACTATTTCTCAGTCCGGCGAAACCGCTGATACTCTGGAAGGGTTGCGCGAGGCCAAACGCCGAGGTGTTAAGCATTCTTTGGTGGTCTGTAATGTGCCAGAAAGCTCTCTGGTCAGAGAGTCCGAGCTGGTGTTGATGACCCACGCCGGGCCCGAAATCGGGGTCGCTTCAACCAAAGCTTTCACCACCCAGCTGGTGGCGTTGATGTTGTTGACCATTGTGTTAGGCAGACGCCATGGTTTAACTGTCGACCAGGAGGCAGAGTTAGTTCAGCAGCTTCGCAAGCTACCAGAAGAAATGAAGGCGGTCTTAGATCTGGAGAAGCAGATTGAGGCGCTAGCCAGTGAATTTCGTGATAAAAATCATGCGCTGTTTCTGGGCCGGGGGATGCAGTTTCCAGTCGCCCAGGAGGGTGCGTTGAAACTCAAGGAAATCTCCTACATCCATGCAGAAGCATATCCTGCAGGCGAATTAAAACATGGGCCACTGGCGTTGGTAGACGAAGAAATGCCGGTGGTTGCGGTGGCTCCCAACGATCACCTGCTAGAAAAATTAAAATCCAATATTCATGAAGTTCAGGCCCGCGGCGGACGGATGTTTGTGTTTGCTGATCAACAGGTTAAGGTCGAAGGTACTGATACCACCGTGATCGCTGTACCTGGGTCATCGAACCATCTGGCGGCAGTGCTCTACACCATTCCGTTGCAATTATTGGCTTATTACGTCGCAGTCATTAAAGGGACCGATGTAGATCAGCCTCGAAATTTGGCGAAATCAGTAACGGTGGAATAGCGACATAGCACTGGCCGCTATTTAACGGCCAGTGTTAGCTAGTGCGTGCTTCAAAAACACCGAGTCGTGAGACTATTTTTTCTCCACTTTTTCTACATCGCCCCCGGCTTCTTTCCAGCCATTAAAGCCGCCTTCAATGTGGCAGATGGGTTCTAGCCCCATCTCCTGTAATGTTCGAGTCGCCAGCGCACTGCGCCAACCGCTAGCGCAATAAAGAATGAAGCGTTTGCCACTGGCAAACAGGGGCTTGTGATAGGGGCTCTCGGGGTCTACCCAAAATTCAAGCATGCCGCGAGGTGAATGATTGGCACCAGGGATTTTGCCTTCACGTTGAAGCTCGCGAATATCACGAATGTCGATGAGTTCTACATTATCCTGCTGAGCAAGTTCGATGGCCTCTTTTGCTGGTATGGTTTCTATCAATGCTTGCGCATCAGCGACCAGGGTTTTGATGCTTTTAATCACGTGGGTGCTCCGGTTGATTGAATTCAGCTAGTGGATAGTCGAGCTTGTTTAGTCCGCTCGGTTTAGTTTCTATTGGCCAAAAATTTCAGCGGCCCAGAGTAGCAGATTGATCAGATAGGCGATAAAAACCGCGGCGGAGCCCAGGTCTTTTGCTCTACCCGACAGGACATGATGTTCGCTACTGATTCGGTCTACGGTTGTCTCGATGGCCGAATTCAATAACTCGCACATGATCAGGATTAACCATGCTGATATCAGCAGCGCTTGATGCCACATAGAGCTGCCTAGCCACCATGCCAGACCCATAATCAGCGGCAGGGTTGCCGCCTCTATGCGTAGGGACTGCTCATACTTAAGTCCAGCGCGCAGTCCGGCCAGTGACCAGCCCAGGGCACGCCATAGCCTCGGTATCGCCGAAAGAGCGGGTGGTTTGTTGTGTTGTTGGGTCATGATCAGCTGTAATCGGACTCAGGGAATCAGAACTACTTTGCCGTGAGTTTTTCGATCAGCTAAATCCTTCAGTGCCTGTGGTGCCTGTTTTAACGAATACCGTTTGCCGATCACCGGTTCAATGTCGCCTTCTGAGAGTAGCCCGAAAAGACCATCAAGCGCGGGTTGAACGAATTCTGGCTGATTGCCAGCATAACCACCCCACATCACGCCCATGGCGCTGGCGTTTTTAAGCAGCAGTCGGTTGGCCGGGATATGTGCAACTTCTCCACCAGCGAACCCGACAATGGTAAGGCGGCCGCCCCAGGCCAGCGCGCGCACGCTCTCATTGCATACATCGCCACCGACGTTGTCGACAACCACATCGACTCCATGGCCATTAGTCAGTTTTTTAATTTCTTTGCGCCATTCATCGGAATAGTCAAACGCCGCTTCAGCGCCATATTGCAAGCAGAGCTGCCTTTTTTCTGCACTACCAGCTGTGGCAAAAACTCGCGCTCCCCAATGGCGGGCCAGCTGCAACGCTGCTAGCCCAACACCACCTGCGGCAGCATGAACCAGTACTATTTCGCCCGGTTGCAGATTGGCTCTTAGTTTCAAGGCGCACCAGGCAGTGGGGTAGACCACCGGCATTACGGATCCGGTAACAAAATCAATATTGTCTGGCAGCGGGATGAGGTCGTTATCTCGGGTAACGACCTGTTCGCCGAAACCACCATGGTCGATCAACCCGCAGACCCGGTCGCCGCTTGCAAATTTGCTGTCGGGGCCGGCCGAGATGACCGTGCCAGCGATCTCGACACCGGGGGTAAATGGTAGCTGAGGTTTGACCTGGTACTCGCCCTTGATCATCAAGGTGTCGAGAAAATTCAGTGCTGCCGAGGCGATGTCGATTTTGACTTCGTTGCCCACTGGCTCCGGTAGGTCGATGGTTACCCAATCCATTTGGTCTGGCTCACACCAGTTAGAAACCTGCCAGGCATGCATTTGATTACCCCGTAAAATAGAAAATCTGTGATCGCGATTGTACGTGAGGGATGGTTTTAAAGGGTCATACAGAGGTTTTAAACAGAGGGGGGTGTTTTGTTTCAGCTTTAGAAAAGCTGATAAACAGAAGTTTGCTTGGGTAACAGGTGTTGGGCGTTGGCTACTTAACAGGCGAGTATGCCGCGATGAATATCTAGGGGACGGGAGTGCACTCTTCGAGGAAGCTAGCAAGTTGGTCGAGTTCAGTTTTACTCAGATGCTGGTATTCGGCACCCAGCACGTAGTGTGATTCGGCGATACGGCGCGAGTTAAGTAATTTGAGCTTGCCACTGATAGTGACCGGAGGCTCTGCCGGTAATTCAATGGAAAAATTGATAGAAGGCGGTGCTTTCGGCGGTGTTGGCAGGTCTTTGCAAAGCACTTTAATGGTGGTTTTTTTATCGCAGTTAAGCTCCATACCTCGCATCGAAATCAGCCCGCTATAGACAATGGCGGTTTCTCCGTCTGCCATAAAGATGGTAATCGGTAATCGAGCACGATAGCGAGGGTAGCAGCGCGCATCGCGCAACTGGCCGTTTCTGGCGTTTGAGCTTGCCATTTTAGGCGTCATATTAATGACCTACATAGATGTGTTAATTGATCAAATTAGAAAAATCTTATAACCATTTGATAAATAATTCAAAATTAATTTTTATCCCCGATTTAGTCTGGTTCCAGTAGCATCCACCACTGGCTATTTTTTTGATGCCACTGGCTTGCTTTAACGGTTCGAGTTAGCCATCACAAATTGATTTTCGAAAGCCTTGTTTTGGATTTTTTATAATCAAAAAATCGGGCTAATAAGCAGGTATTAAGGGGGGAATGGTGTCAGACACTGTTGACGTAGGTGAAGTTATTGACCAGGCCGAAATGGGCCTGATGCAGTGGCTGGTGATGGTATTTTGTACGTTGGTGATTATTCTGGATGGTTTTGACGTACAGGTGATTGCGTTTACGGGACCGACCATCGCTGAGGATTTAGGCATAGCAAAGCATAACCTGGGTAACCTGTTCTCAGCGGGTCTGCTGGGGATGGCTATTGGTGGCTTGATGATTGGGCCTGTCGGTGACCGTAGCGGTCGAAAAGTAGCCATCATCGGCAGTTTGATCGGCTTCGGTGTGTTTACGCTGGCAACAGCCTGGGCCAGCTCTTACACGGAGCTATTAATTCTGCGGTTTCTGACCGGTCTCGGCTTAGGTGGAGCGTTACCTAATGCCACTGCACTCATGTCCGAATACGCTAATAAGCGCTGGCGTAATATGGCCATCAGTATCATTTTCCTGGGTATTCCCATTGGAGGCATTGTCGGCAGCTTGATTGCGGGTTGGTTGATACCTGCCTGGGGTTGGCAGTCTGTGTATGTCGTTGGTGGTGTGTTACCTCTGGTTGCAGCGTTACTACTGGCGGTTGCGATGCCGGAATCGATACGTTTTCTGGTTGCTCGCAAGGGACGCGATGACGAGGTTGCTCGGATATTGAATCGGGTTGATCGTTCAGGAGATTATTCCGCGGATCAACAGTTTGAGATAGAACAGGCCGCCAGTGATGCGGGCCCGGTCAAACAGCTGTTTGCCCCCAGCTATGGGCGGGACACCCTGTTACTCTGGGCGGCATTTTTTACCAATTTGATTGTGGTCTATTTTTTGATTAGCTGGACCCCGACCCTGTTTGCCACCATTAGCAATGACCCTCAGCAGGCGGTCCGTGGCGCCCTGGTACTCAATGGCGGTGGCGCCATAGGACCGTTGATTTTGGCGGGATTGATCAGTCGCCTGGGTAGCAAGGTGATGTTGCCAATAATTTTTCTGCTTGGGGCAGCGGTTATCATTGTCACGGGTCAGGTTAGTGACCAGATAGAACTCGTTTACGTCGGTATCTTTATGGCGGGCTTCTTCACCTTTGGTGCGCAGATAGGTATGAACTCACTGGCCGCATCGATGTACCCAACCCATAGTCGGGCAACCGGGGTTGGGTGGGCGCTGGGAATTGGTCGCTGGGGCTCAATACTGGGCCCAATAGTGGGTGGTTTGCTGGTCGCCAGTTCTCTAGGGATGTCGGACTACTTTGCTGTTTTTGGGTCGGTGTTAGTGCTGTCGGCGATCGCGATTTGGCTGGTTAGACGACACCAGCCAGGGGTTTCAAAAAGCTGATGTTTGCTTTTACTGCCGGCGGCCGCCATCGATCCCGAGGTGATCAATGTCACAGGTATTAATCATCGCGATTTCATCCCGGGCGCTGTTTGACCTGGAAGATAGCCATCGGGTATTTGTAGAGCAGGGTAAAGCGGCCTACTGTGAATATCAGATCGCCAATGAAAATACCCTACTCGAGCCAGGGGTTGCTTTCCCGTTGGTACGTAAGCTTCTGGCGCTGAATCAGGATAATCCTGCACAGCAAAAAGTCGAGGTGATACTGCTGTCCAGGAACAGTGCTGATACGGGCTTGCGGGTGTTTAATTCTATTCAGCACCACGGCATAGATATTACCCGCGCTGCTTTTACCAGCGGTGAGTCCCCTTATCGCTATGTGGGGCCCTTTAAAGCTGATCTGTTTCTGTCTGCTGAGCCAGAGGACGTGCGCGCTGCGTTGATGGATGGTCATGCGGCGGCAGCGATTATTCCGTCGCCGTCGTTAGGTGAAGCGCGAGAACAATTGCGGATCGCGTTTGACGGCGATGCAGTGCTGTTTTCTGATGAAGCCGAGCGAGTTTTTCGAGAAGGCGGGCTGGAGGCGTTTAAAAATAGTGAAAGCGGTGCCGCCCATGAGCCCCTATCCGGCGGGCCTTTTAAACGCTTTCTGTCTGCGTTGCAGCGCATTCAGGCCGCTTATCCAGATGATAAATCACCGATTCGTACCGCACTGGTCACTGCCCGAGCCGCGCCAACCCACGAACGGGTGATTCGTACTCTGAGAGCGTGGAACATTCGAATTGATGAGGCGATGTTTCTCGGTGGCATGAATAAAGGCGAATTTCTCAAGACCTTTGGCGCCGATATTTTCTTTGATGACCAGCAGGGACATGTTGATTCAGCTGCGGAACATGTAGCAGCAGGCCATGTCCCGCATGGCGTTGCCAATGAAGAATAGTTCGATTCAGTTGCCCCGAGTGCTGCTGGCAATCACGTTGGGTCTGATAGCGACTGTCTGTACCGCAATCCCCGCAATAGAGCGGCTTGCCACTGTCTACAGTTTTGATGATGGCTCCAGAGTTCAGGTAGAAGTAATTGCCCGCGGCCTGCATGTGCCTTGGGGTATGGCTTTTACTCCGGCTGGAGGCATTATTGTCAGTGAGCGGATCGGTCGGCTGCAGCTTATTAGTGCCAACGGCAGTATGCGCGAATTAGATAGCCTGCCGCAGGTTTATGCCCGTGATGAATCCGGCTTAATGGGCATCGCACTACATTCGCTAAGCCGCGATCAGCTGTTTATTTATCTTTGTTATAGCGAACGTAAAGGCATATTTGGCACAGAAAATGTGCTGATTAAAGCGATGTTGGGTCGGTTTGGACTGTTAGACGAGCAAGAGCTGCTACGTTGGCAAGGGGATCGATTCCATAACGGCTGTCAGGTTGCGATTGGTCCTGATCAATTACTTTATGTGACCACCGGTGATGCCACTGAGGGGGATAACGCTCAGGATCTAGATTCATTGCTTGGTAAGCTACTGCGCCTGCAACTCGATGGCAGCATCCCCACCGATAATCCGTTTTCGGGGTCTCCGGTGTACTCTTTTGGTCACCGTAACCCTCAGGGGTTGTCCTGGCAGGATGACCAGATTTTTCTGGTAGAACACGGTCCGTCAGGATTTGATGGGCCACGGGGTAGTGATGAGCTTAATCGGATTCAGGCCGGTGGTAACTATGGTTGGCCGGAAGACTATGGACGTACCAATGGGTCGTCAAACAAGCCTGGCGATTCCATTACGCAACAACGGCAGACCCCGATCCTGCTGTGGGATCAGTCAATTGCCCCAGCCGGGTTGTTGGTGTATCGAGGCGACAAATTACCTCGATGGCGTAACCAGCTATTTGTGGCTGCGCTTGCTGGCGAGTCACTGGTACGAGTCGCGCTAGATGACCGAGGAGATCCGGTCGATCAGGAAGTTCTGTTTAAGGGTGAATTCGGCCGAATTCGAGCGGTGGCAGAAGGGCCGGATGGTTACCTTTATTTCACCACTAGTAATCTTGATGGCCGAGGTACGCCGCGCACCAGAGGTGATCTACTGTTGCGGGTAGTGCCAGCGAATTGATCCATTAGCTACATATGCCTGGTCGACTTTAGGCCGACTTAACTGGGTTAGCCGGTTTAGTTTTCTCAATGATTAACTCATCAAGCTGCTGTTTCAGAATCGGTAAAATTTCTTCATAGCCAAAAGCACCCAGGGGTTCACCGCCACGTTTTAGATTGACGAATTTTGGTGCGCACCAGAGCCCCAGATCCGCGTCGTCAGTTTCGCCGGGCCCATTTACTCGGCAGCCCATTACCGCGATAGTAATATCATGATCCTGGGCGTATTCGGTCATGGTTTGAACTTGTTCGGCAAGCTCTACAAAGGCCTCGTTCTCTACCCGAGAGCAGCTCGGGCAGCTGATGATATTGAGGCCGCCAGGCAACGCCTGGCTGCCGAGGCGTTCGCCGCGTTCAATGGCTGCCAGAATGTCGTGACCGGCGGTGACTTCGTCACCTTTGCGATCATTCGGCAGAGTCAGAGATACCCGCACTGTGTCACCGATACCCTGACCGATTAATGTTTCGAAAGCGATGCGGGTCTTGGTTATTCCACCTGGAGGCATACCCGCCTCGGTGACACCCAAATGTAATGGAATCTCTGGCCGCAACCCTGCAAAACGCTGGTTTAGGGTGACTACTTTGGACGGGTCAGAATCCTTTAGGGATACGCAGTAGCGCTCAAAGCCCAGCTGGTCGAGCAGCTCGCAATGGCTGAGGGCGCTTTCGATCATCGGTGAAATCGAATCTTCGGCGTCGAACTGATCAAGCAACGCTGGATCTACAGAGCCAGCGTTGACACCAATACGGATCGCGCAATCGTTGCTAGCCGCAACATCGACCAGGTAACGTACCTTATCCTGCCAGGGTTTGCCTTTTTCGTGATGGTAAAGATGGCCTGGGTTGTAGCGAATTTTCGCAACGTAAGGTGCCACCAGCTCGGCCATGCGGTAATTTTCCTGCAGATCGACTGTCAGGTTGGCATCGACCTGCTGGTGAAT
>JAESTY010000179.1 GCA_016763355.1 Immundisolibacteraceae bacterium | reverse complement strand
GTACAACCGATAGCTTGCTGAATGACGCGACCTTAGAAGTCTCAAAACTTGCACTTGCTCTTGGTGTTGATGGTGGCCGAGAAGCCGCTTATAAACTAGGCGATGCTCAGGTCTCTTTTCCTATCTTGTTCCAGCCGTTAAATCAGAACCTACGTGATTTATTTGATTTACAACTAGATGCTGCGAAACGAGAACGTGCCAACACCACCGAGCTTTACCACAGTATTCGCAACGCTTTTATCGTGGTTGCTATAGTCGTGCTCGGATTGGTGGTGTGGTTTACCATGCGATCCTTTAAATCGATTCTCACCCCCATTGCTGCTTTACGAAGCAACATGGAGATCATTGAGTCAGATTCTGATCTGACTCGCCGTATTGACGTCGCTTGTAAAGATGAAATCGGTAGCGCAGCAATTGCATTCAACGGCATGATGGACAAACTGTTGGATTCAGTGGGTAGTGTTCTAGCAAGTTCAGAAACCTTAAAAAATTCCGCTGCTGAGTCTAAACAGAATAGTGATATGGTCAGCGATAACGTTCGGCGCCAGGATGAAGAGACCGAGCAGGTAGCACATGCGATCGGCGAAATGTCGTTAACGGTTCAGGAAGTTGCTCGCAACGCCGCCGCCGCCGCTGAGGCTGCCCAGGCTAGTGACGCCGCCGCCGCTCATGGACAACGAGTCGTTGATTCCGCGGTTAGCTCGATTGGTAGTCTGGCGCGGGAGGTCGAAACTGCCTCTGACGTGATTCGTAAACTGGCTGAAGATAGTGACAATATCGGTAGTGTTCTCGACGTGATTCGGGATATTGCCGAGCAGACTAATCTGTTGGCATTGAACGCAGCTATCGAAGCAGCCCGAGCCGGTGAGCAAGGTCGTGGTTTTGCGGTGGTTGCCGATGAGGTGCGCACGCTAGCATCACGAACCCAGAGTTCTACTGCCGAGATTCAGGAAATGATTCAGCGCCTGCAGAGTGGCACCCAAAATGCGGTTGAGGTGATGGAGAAAGGTCGTAACCAGGCCCGAGAGAGTGTTGAACAGGCCGAAGAAGCAGGTAAGTCGCTGGTTGAAATTTCGGAGACCGTAGCGCGGATCTCTGAGATGAATCAGAACATCGCCGCGGCCGCCGAAGAGCAAGGGACGGTTTCCCGAGAGCTAGCTCAAAGCGTCGAACAGATTCGTGACTTCAGTCATGATTCAGCCAAAGGTGCCGCCCTGAATGCAGAGTTTTCTGATCAGGTGGTCACCCTGGCTGAGGATATGTATCAGGCGGTTGGCGTATTCAAAGTTTGATTTTACTGATTTAACCGCTGGGTAACTCTGACGTTCTGCCACCCGCAATGGTTGGCTAATGGCGCGTTAGAGTTACTCAGTGTTGCCCTTGTTTAGGCGGATCCGCCCCGAAAGCCCTCTGCTAAATCGCTGATCTAGAGTTGTCGGGAGCCGTTAGCGCCCGTATTGTTTGTCCCGATCATTCTAGAGAAAGGTACGTCCTGGCTGGGGTTTTACGGAATTAACCCTGCAGGTCCATGGCAACCCTCGCAGGGCCTTTGATTGATTCAGGGCGCGTATTTACGTAGCAAATATTCCACTGTTTCTACACCTGAAGAATTCCCACCGTTGTTTGACTATTAATTCGTTATTTTTTGGAACCAAATTAGTGGGTTTTAACTTGAGCCTGTCGACGCGGCAGTTGTTCGCCTTTGCGGCAAAGGCGGCAACTTGATGCCCAAACCGGCAACTTGGCGCTGCCGCTTTGCCGGGTGATGATTTTATTCGTTAGGCTGAAAGCGGGCCTTTTTTCAAAGGCTAAAAAAGTTGTAAAGTTCTTTTTGGTCCAGCCGAAGGGACTCAGAAAATGATTTTATCTGACTCGTTAAACTTATTAATAACAATCGTTTACTCAGATAAATACCGGCGTTTCTAGCCGTTGTTGATGGACTAACGCCTGGCCCTTCTGCGGCACTTCAATTTTCCCTCTTGCTGTTTTGGCACACCAGTTGCTATGCCTGTAACCAGCAACCGACAGGAGAGAGCTTTGACGAACAGCAGTGACGCTTTATTAGGATTACCGGCAACCGCTTTGGTAATTCATGAACAGCGTAACCAGTTGTTGGCCAGCAACATCGCCAACGCAGATACCCCCGGATACAAGGCCAGAGACCTGGATTTTAGAGCCATGCTCAAATCCGCCTCCAGCAATTCCGCTCAGTCTGCACTTCGTACTACCAGTCGCAACCACATCAGTCAGCTGGTGATGGGGCCTGCCGGTAGCGAGTTGCTTTATCGCATTCCGATGCAGAACAGCCAGGATGGCAACACCGTCGAGGCGGATATCGAACAGGCCGCCTACGGTGAGAACTCGGTGCGTTTTCAAGCGGCAGTCCGTTTTGTAGATGGTCGTGCCAAATCACTACTCAGCGCCATCAGGGGAGATTAATGGCCAATATATTTGATATCGCCGGCAGCGCCATGGCCGCCCAGAGCCAACGTCTAAATCTAGTGGCTAGCAACATGGCAAATGCCAACAGCACCAGCGGGCCCGATGGTCAGGCCTATCGGGCTAAATACCCGGTTTTTAGCACATTGGTTGCCCAGGCCCGCAGTGGCAACACACCAGAGGCCGTCGGCGTCCGGGTCTCTGAAATAGTCGAAGACCAGTCACCCTTACCGCTGCGCTATGACCCCGGACATCCTCATGCGGATAGCGCTGGCTACGTGGAAATGTCCAACGTCAACATGATCGCGGAGATGGCCAACATGATGTCCGCATCACGCAGTTACCAGAGCAATATCGAAACCATGAATACCAGTAAGCAGCTGATGCTGCGTACTTTGCAGATTGGCAGATAAGGCGACCATCATGATTGAAGCAACCACCAGTTCGACTATCGCGGGGCTTAATAGCCAGGCGACAGAATCTTCGCCAAACAGCAGCGCCAACACCCTGGGAATGGAATCATTTTTAGAATTGATGACCACACAGATGCGTTTTCAGGATCCGACAGCACCAGCGGACAGTGCTCAGTTTTTG
>JAESTY010000178.1 GCA_016763355.1 Immundisolibacteraceae bacterium | reverse complement strand
GCAAATCCATAACTGGTAGTCCGGTATCGATCAATAAATGATGATGACCGGTATTGGCTTTATCGATACCAGCTGGCGCGACACCAAAGCCGGAAAGACCAAACTTAACCGTAACGGGACTGGAGAGAACCTGGCCCGAATGAGGAGATATAAAATAAAGCTCTGGCTCGGCCTGAGCGGTCGCGGTAGCAAACAAAACACCGATCAGCGCTAACCATGTAATCTGCTTTCTGTTCATTGGTCTCCCCTTATTTTTGTCACTCGGTAGAGCGCCACTTCCCCAAACAAATTCGGGAATAGTCTGGCGCTTAAACCACCGTTGGAATGGTTGTGATTGAGCACCTGAGTCTCGAGCACTTCTAAACCTTTTTCAGTACAGAGCTGCTCGAAATCATTAAGACTGCAAAGATGTAAATTTTCGGTGTCATACCAGGCAGCGGGCAATGCCGCCGACACCGGCATGCGCCCTAACAATCCCAGCTGCACACGGCAACGCCAATGGCCAAAATTGGGCAGGGTGACAATACCCTGGCGACCAATTCGCAGCATCTCACCGAGCAAATCACTCGGATAGTGGGTCGCCTGCAGGGTCTGGTTCATCACCACATAATCAAAGCTGTTATCGGCAAACTCTTTCAGGCCTGCCTCGATATCGGCGTGAATGACATTAATACCGCGCTCGATACACTCGGTAACCTTATCGATACCAATTTCTACGCCATAACCGGTTATGGCTTTTTCATCCTGCAAATAGCCCAGCAAGGCACCATCACCACAACCCAGATCGAGCAGGTGACTGCCTGGTTCAATCCAGTCAACGATCGCAGCCAGATCTGGCCGCAGCCCGGTTAAATCGCTTTGCAGTTCTGGTGGCGTCACGCGGCGGCTCCCCGAGTCTGATTCTGTTCTAGAAAGGAACGTAGGCAGGTGTCATATTTCTGGTCGGTCATTAGGAAAGCATCGTGACCATCGGGTGAGTCTATCTCAGCATAACTAACCGATTTTCGACCCTGATGCAGCGCTGCAACTATCTCCCGAGAACGGGCCGGCGAGAAGCGCCAGTCGCTGGTAAACGACACCACCATAAAGCGGGCGGTCACATTGGCTAAGGTCTGACTTAAGTCACCACCGTGAACATCTGCCGGATCAAAATAATCCAACGCTTTGGTCATCAATAAATAAGTGTTGGCATCAAAGCGGTCGACAAAGGTCTCGCCCTGATGGCGCAGATAGCTCTCGATCTGAAACTCCACATCGTAGCCAAAATTGACTTTGCCTTCTCGCAGTTCTCGGCCAAAGCGTTGGCGCATCATGTCATCTGACAGGTAAGTAATGTGACCGACCATCCGCGCCAGCATCAAACCGTGGCGGGGTATTGCCGCCTGCTGAGCGTAACGGCCATCGTGAAAGTCTGGATCAGACATAATGGCCCGTCGAGCAACTTCGTTAAAGGCAATGTTCTGGGCTGATAGCTTGGGCGCGGCGGCAATAATTAACGCGCTGGCGACCCGGTCGGGATAATCGATTGCCCACTGCAACGCCTGCATACCACCCAGGCTGCCACCAACCACCGCAGCCCAACAGCCAATACCGAGTCGATCTGCCAGCAGTGCCTGACTCTTGACCCAATCACTCACAGTAACAATCGGAAAATCTGGCCCCCAGGGCTGACCCGTATCCGGGTTAATCGACGTAGGGCCAGTCGAACCGCTACAACCACCAATATTATTCAGACTAACCACATAGAAGTGGTTGGTATCGATCGGCTTACCGGGACCAATATGTTGATCCCACCAACCCGGGCGTTGCTCACCCGGATAGTAGCCCGCAGCATGATGATCACCACTGAGCGCATGACAGACCAGCAGGGCATTGGAATGGTCGGCGTTCAGCTCGCCATAGGTTTCAACCACTAGCTCGAACCCAGGTAGCGAGCGACCACAGGCCAGCTCCAAAGACTGATCGAAAATCAGTGTTTGTGGTTCAACAATGCCTACCGAAATAGCGGAATCGATGACCGGGTGAACGTCACCGTCAGTGGTGGTCATAACCCCTCATTTTCCACGTTTATGGCGTAATCGAGCAGCACTACGCAGACGCAGAGCGTTGAGCTTAATGAAGCCATCCGCATCGGCCTGATCATAAGCGCCATCGTCATCTTCAAAAGTGGCGATTTCGGGATCAAATAGTGAATCACTGGCAGATTTGCGGCCCACCACGATCACGTTACCCTTATAGAGTTTGACCTTTACCACGCCATTGACGTGCAGCTGAGATTGATCAATTAGCCCCTGCAGCGCTTCGCGCTCTGGACTCCACCAGTAGCCGTTATAAATCAGGCTGGCGTAACGTGGCATCAGCTCATCTTTTAAATGAGCGACTTCACGATCCAGGGTTAAGGACTCTACCGCACGATGGGCTTTAAGCATGATGGTGCCGGCCGGAGTTTCATAACAGCCACGGGCTTTCATACCGACATAACGGTTTTCAACGATATCAACCCGGCCGACCCCATGACGGCCACCAGCCTCATTAAGCCAGCGCATCACATCAGCCGGCGACATGGTCTTGCCATTAATCGCAACGATATCGCCGAGCGCATATTCAAGTTCAATCCACTCAGGCTTGTCCGGTGCCTGTTCCGGGCTCACCGACCAGCGCCACATAGACTCCTCTGGCTCTTCCCAGGGGTCTTCGAGGATACCGCCCTCATAGGAGATATGCAGCAGGTTGGCATCCATTGAATAGGGTGACTTCTGGCCCTGTTTCTGAAAATCAATTGGGATATTGTGCTGACCTGCATAGGTGAGTAATTTTTCCCGGGACAGCAGATCCCATTCGCGCCACGGGGCAATGACTTTGATATCGGGTTGTAGAGCGTAGCAACCCAGCTCAAACCGTACCTGGTCATTACCTTTGCCCGTAGCGCCGTGGGCAATCGCATCGGCACCGGTTTCACGAGCAATTTCGACCATACGCTTTGAAATTAGCGGCCGCGCGATGGAGGTACCTAACAGGTATTCACCTTCATAAATCGCATTGGCGCGAAACATTGGAAACACAAAATCACGGGCATATTCATCGGTTAGGTCGTCGATGAATATGTCGCAGGCACCCATGGTTTCGGCCTTCGCCCGGGCGGGTTTCAGCTCTTCATTACCCTGACCTATGTCAGCGGTAAAAGTCACCACCTCACAGTGATAGGTTTCCTGTAACCACTTCAGAATTATGGAAGTATCAAGACCACCGGAATAAGCTAGCACTACTTTTTTTATGTCATTCATCGTCTGTTTCAACCTGCTTCAACAACTGTATCTTTAATTAATTCAGCGTACAAAGATATCGGTAACCGTGCCTTCGAACACCTCAGCGGCCATGGCCATGGTCTCCGACACGGTCGGGTGAGGATGAATGGTCAAACCAATATCCTCAGCATCAGCGCCCATTTCAATGGCCAACACCCCTTCGGCAATTAGATCACCAGCACCTGGACCAACTATGCCAACACCAATCACCCGGTTGGTTTCCTGTTCAAACAGGATTTTGGTCATGCCTTCGTCGCGATGCAAACTCAAACTACGACCATTAGCCGCCCAGGGAAAAACCCCTTTGCCATATTTTAGACCCTGCTGCCTGGCTTCGGCTTCGGTAACCCCGGCCCATGCCACTTCTGGATCGGTAAATACCACCGCTGGAATCGCCAGTGGATCAAACGCCGATTTCATGCCAGAAATCACTTCAGCGGCAACCTTGCCCTCATGAACAGCTTTGTGGGCCAGCATCGGATCGCCGGCAATATCACCAATCGCAAAGATGTTATTAACCGAGGTGCGCATCTGTTTGTCGACCACCACAAAGCCGCGCTCGTTGACCTTGATACCGGCTTTTTCAGCATCAAACATCGCACTGTTGGGACGCCGACCCACCGACACCAACACCCGGTCAAACAGGGCACTAGATTCACCGTCGCTATTCTCAAAGCTAACTTTTAAGCCATTTTTCTGCGGCTTGATGCCGGTAACTTTAGTGCTCAACTGGATGTTAGCCAGTTTACCTAGCAGGCGTTTCTGCAAAGGTTTAACCAGGTCGGCATCTGCCCCCGGTAACAGTGATGGCATAAATTCAACCACGCTAACCGCACTACCCAGGCCGTGATAGACGCTGGCCATCTCCAGGCCAATATAACCACCACCAATCACCAATAATTTGTTCGGAATCTCTTCCAGCTCAAGGGCGCCGGTGGAGTCCATCAACCGAGGATCGTCATAGGGGAAATTGGGAATTTTGGTCGGGCTTGAACCACAGGCAATCACCGCGTGCTCAAAACTGATTCTGGTATCGCCATCGTCACCGTTCACTATTAACTCATTGGCGTTAACAAATTTACCGATACCCTGCACCACGGTGACTTTGCGCTGTTTGGCGAGCCCTTTGAGACCCCCGGTGAGTTTATTCACCACCGACTGTTTACCAGCGCGTACCTGGTCAAGGTCGATTTTAGGTTTGCCAAAACTCACCCCAACGGCGGCCGATTCTGATGCTTCATCAACCACCTTGGCCACATGTAGAAGCGCTTTAGACGGAATGCAGCCCACATTTAAGCAGACCCCGCCTAAAATCGGAAAACGTTCCACTAGCACGACTTTTTTACCCAGATCAGCAGCGCGAAACGCCGCCGTATAACCGCCAGGGCCTGCGCCAATGACAACGACTTCGGTTGCTAATTGGGCCAAATCTGATTTCGCCATTACCTGTCCACTACCTGTTTATTGTTTGTCATTAACCTAGAGCAATACTCGACGTAAATCCTGCAGGTTCTCCGCCAGATCCCGTGCAAACCGTGCCGCCACCGCACCATCAACCACCCGATGATCGTAGGAAAGACTCAACGGCAACATCAACCGGGGCTGGAATTCTGCACCATCCCAAACCGGCTTCATCGCCGACCGTGACAGCCCCAGAATTGCTACATTAGGGTGGTTAACTACCGGCGTAAACGCGGTGCCACCAATACCACCAAGGCTGGAAATAGTGAAACTACTGCCCTGCATCTGATCCGGCTTAAGTCTGCGGTCTCGGGCCAGACTACTAAGCTCACCCAGATCGGCGGCAATATCAAAAATGCCCTTCTGATTGACGTCGCGCACCACCGGCACCACCAAACCATTGGGGGTGTCTACTGCCACACCGATATGGAAGTATTTTTTTAAAATTAGCTGTTCGCCATCATCCGCCAATGATGAATTGAAATCTGGATAATTTTTCAAGCTAGTGGCGACGGCTTTCATCACCAGTGCCAACAGGGTCAACCGCGTACCACGCTGTTCAGCCAGCCCTTTCTGCGCCTTTCTAAAGGCTTCAAGCTCGGTGATGTCAGCCTCATCAAATTGGGTGACCTGGGGAATCTGCGGCCAGGATCGGCTCAAATTCTTCGCCGTGAGCTGGCGAATTCGGCTTAATTTGACCGATTCAACTTCACCCCAGCGGCTATGGTCATAGCTCGGCAACGGCTGCAGCCCTGCACCACCGGCGCTACTGCTAACACCACTTTGCAGCACACTTTTCACATAGGCGATGACATCTTCTCGGGTAATCCGGCCCTTACGGCCGCTGCCCTTAACCGCACCCAAATCGGCACCCAGTTCACGGGCAAACTGACGAATTGCCGGGCTGGCATGGGCGCTACTAGCGCTAGATGAGACCGCAGGCGGAATCTGCGCAGCCGGGCTCTGAGCCGGTTTTTCTGGTACTGAGGAAATTACCTGGACCGACTGTTCAACTGCAGGTTGCGCTGGAGCATTGGTCTCGACCACTGCAGCGCCCGCAGACACTTCAATTTCGGCAAGCAGATCACCATCGGCAACCTTGTCACCAACCTTGACCTTAATGGCAACGACCTTGCCGGCGAACCCGGCGGGTAGGTCCATCGCCGCTTTATCG
>JAESTY010000177.1 GCA_016763355.1 Immundisolibacteraceae bacterium | reverse complement strand
CATGGTTAACGCCCATTGCGCCGATGCGTTGGTTTGTATCTCTAACTGCGACAAGATCACCCCCGGCATGTTAATGGCGGCGTTGCGGTTAAACATCCCGACTATTTTTGTTTCCGGCGGACCGATGGAGGCCGGTAAGGTTAACTGGAAGGGCGAAGAGCGTGCGATCGATTTGATCGACGCGATGATCGTGGCTGCTGATCCGACGGTCAGCGATGAGGAGAGCGCGGAGGTTGAGCGCTCGGCCTGCCCGACCTGTGGCTCCTGTAGCGGCATGTTTACCGCCAATTCGATGAACTGTTTAACCGAAGCCCTGGGGCTGAGCCTGCCGGGTAATGGTAGCTTGCTGGCTACCCATGCCGGTCGCAAAGCCCTGTTTGAAGAGGCCGGCGAACGCATTGTTGGCTTAGCCATAGATTATTACGAACAGGATAACGAGCGGGTGTTACCGCGTAATATCGCTAGCAAAGAAGCCTTTGAAAATGCCATGACGCTCGATATCGCGATGGGTGGCAGCACCAATACGGTGCTGCATTTGTTGGCGGCGGCTCAGGAAGGCGAGATCGATTTCGATATGGAAAACATCGATCGGTTGTCCCGCCAGGTGCCAAACCTGTGCAAGGTGGCGCCGGCAACTGCGTTTTATCACATGGAAGATGTGCATCGAGCCGGTGGGGTGTTCGGCATTCTTGGTGAGCTAGACCGGGTAAGGTTGCTGAATACCGATGTCAGCACTGTACATTCCGATACTCTCGCGGCTGCGTTGAAACAATGGGATGTGGCGGTTAGCAGTGATTCGGTTGCAGTAACCCGGTTTCGGGCTGCGCCGGGAGGTGTACCAACCCAGATAGCTTTTAGTCAAAACCGGGACTGGGATCTGGACCTGGATCGCGAGCGTGGCTGTATTCGTAGTGGCGATCACGCTTATAGTCAGGATGGTGGTCTGGCGGTGTTATCGGGCAATCTGGCTGAAGATGGTTGTATTGTTAAAACCGCCGGTGTTGATGAGAGTATTTTGACCTTCTCCGGCACCGCGCGGGTGTTTGAAAGCCAGGATGATGCGGTGGAAGCGATTCTGGCGGGTAACGTCATCGCCGGCGATGTGGTGGTGGTGCGCTATGAAGGCCCCAAAGGTGGGCCAGGCATGCAGGAGATGCTCTATCCAACCGCTTATTTAAAATCCATGGGGCTGGGCAAGGATTGCGCGCTGATTACCGATGGCCGTTTTTCGGGTGGTAGTTCGGGTCTTTCCGTTGGTCATATCTCTCCAGAAGCGGCCAGTGGCGGCACCATTGGATTGGTAGAAGAAGGCGACCAGATCGAGCTGGATATCCCTAATCGAGCAATTCGTTTGGTGGTTGACAGCGCGGAGCTTGGACGCCGGCGTGAGCAGATGGAGGATCGAGACCAGCCCTGGCAGCCGCTTAACCGGGAGCGGGTGGTCTCCAAAGCTCTGTTGGCTTATGCCAAATTCGCGACCTCGGCAGACCGGGGTGCTATCAGGGATATCGACCAATAAATGCCAATAGGGAATTAGGCGATGAACATTGAGAGTGCTGGGGGAAATGGAGAATTGAGTCGGTTGTTTTCGCCGATTAAAATTGCCGGGCTAGAGTTGCCGAATCGAGTGGTGATGGCACCCATGACCCGTTCATTTTGTGGCGCTAGTGCTGTGCCGACCGCTGAGGTGGCTGCCTATTATGCTGCCCGAGCAGCGGGTGGTTGTGGGCTGATCATTACCGAAGGCACAGTGGTCAATATGACCGATGCTCATGGTTATAGCGGTATTCCAGCTCTTTGTAACGATGAACAGCAGGCTGGTTGGTTGCAGGTGACAGATGCGGTGCACGAGGCTGGCGGAAAAATTGCCATTCAGCTCTGGCATACAGGGCGTTTAGGTCATAGCCGGGCAATGTCAGGAGGTCAGCCACTCGCACCGAGTGCGATTGCTGCGCAAGGATTATTCCGTGATTTTGGTGACCGGGAAACTCTGGCCCATGATCTGCCGTATGAACAACCACAGGCCATCAGTCTGAGTCAGATTGACCGAGTAATTGAAGATTTTTCTGAGGCTGCGCAGCGGGCAGTGGCGGCAGGCTTTGATGCGATTGAACTTCACGGTGCCAATGGCTATTTGATCCACACCTTTTTCAATAACAGCAGTAATCAACGCAGTGATAAATTCGGTGGTGATGTGGCAGGTCGCAGCGAGTTTGCGGTGCGCTTGATCAGGTCAGTGCGGTCAGCAATTGGCTCATTACCGCTCGGAATTCGGTTGGCTCAGCATGCAGTTAATGATTATCAGTGGGTGACCTGGGCCGATCAGAGTGAGTTAGCGATTTGCCTGGAATTGTTGAAATCGGCTGGAATAGATTTGCTGCATTCTTCTGGCTATCGAATGGACGCACCAGCTTTTGCTGATGGTGAATCTTTGGTAGCGGCATTGAAACGCCTAAGTGGGCTACCGGCGATTGGTTCCGGTGGTATTACCCATAGCAATACCACCGCAGAGTCTTTTGCCGGCGGTGTAGCAGATCTGGCTGATCCGGCGGTGGCTGAGCGGGCATTGGAGCACGGAGAGTGTGACTTGATTGCGGTAGGTCGAGGATTGATCGCCAATCCGGATTGGGCCGACAGGGTTGAGAGTGGTGACTGGCGCAGTCTGGCACCATTTGATGCCTCGATGTTAGCGACACTTTGAAGCGAGTTGATGTTGAAGGTTTTTTACTGGTTTTTGCAAATAGCATTTTAGGAATAGCTAAATGAGTGACTCCCCAATGGATACGCCACATGACGCGGTTGTGGATTTTGAGCAGCAAGTGCTGGAGCCCAGCCGTGTGCTGCCAGTACTGGTGGATTTTTGGGCAGAGTGGTGTGAACCCTGTAAAACTCTGGGGCCCATTCTGGACAAGCTTGCGGAGGCATCTGATCAGTGGACTCTGGTGAAAATCGATGTCGACAGTAATCAGCCGCTTGCGCAGGAATTTGGCGTGCGTGGGATTCCTGCGGTAATGCTGTTTATCGACGGGGTTAAGGTTGATGAATTCAGCGGTGTGCTACCTGAGAGTGAAGTTCTCGCCTGGTTAGAAACCCGTTTGCCTAGTGCGTCAGCTACCGCGATGAAGGATGTTAGCGCTTTGCTTGACGCCGGAGATCAGCCTGCGGCGGAGCAGTTATTGGAAACCTTAATCGATAAGGATCCTGAATCGCTTGAGCCTCGAGTTGGCCTGAGCCGGTTGCGGTTATTTAGTGACCCAGGCTTTGCGCAGGTAATGGTTGAGGGCGCTCGGTTGGGTGATGATCAGTTCGAGCTGGTTGAGGCGATTCGTCTGCTGGCTACGCTGATGTTAAAGGAGCCGCAGAGTTTTGGGGAATCCAAAATTCGTGACCAGTACCTCGAAGCAATTGTCGCGCTCAAAGAGGGCCTGATCGAAGCTGCGATTGAAGGCTTTATCAAAACGCTTGTGCTAGACCCCGGTTATGACGAAGAAGGTGCCCGGCTGGCTGCTGTTGCTGCCTTTAACTGGTTACCGGGTGGTGAGCAGCAGGTACGGGAATATCGACGAAAAATGCAAAGAGCGCTTAATTAATAGTTAAGTTCAGGATAAGATGCAAACCTAAACAACGATAATAATTTCAACGAAATATAAATAATTTATTGTTGTCGCAGGAAGGCTATATTCGGGTGAGGGGGCTAACAATGCTGAGTGCTCTCTGTTTCAGGTTCGAATAACTTTTAATCGACGTTACTCTGCGGCCAGAAGCAACGATGCTTCGGCTAACAAATTTAGGGACGAGTTTCGATTCTCTGTCTGTATCCATCAGACTTAATTCTGACTTTTCAAAGGATTGACCCAAGGCGTGGATCTTTTTGAACTTGAAGGGCTGAGGCAGCAGGCGGGGATGATTTCTCGGCTACTAAAAGCGCTGTCAAACCCGAACCGGCTAATGATTCTTTGCTCATTGATGGAAAAAGAGCGTATTTCCGTCAGCGAATTGAATCTTTCATTGCCCTTGAGTCAGTCTGCACTTTCTCAGCATTTGGCGGTTCTACGTCGAGATAATCTGGTTGCTACCAGCCGAGAAGCACAGACTATCTATTATTTT
>JAESTY010000176.1 GCA_016763355.1 Immundisolibacteraceae bacterium | reverse complement strand
GGCACGATAAAGGCTATTTTTATGCCACCTATCCGCACTCGGTCAGCATGATGCAGTTGGCCGCCCATGACTGTTTCACCGTTGATGGAGGTGCCATTAGTGGATTCACAATCTTCTATCTTCCAACCACCGTTAGTGCGAACAATTAGCGCATGGCGCTTGGAGATGCTCTGGTCCTCTAGCACGATGTCATTACCCGGCGTACGACCAATGCTATAACGGTTGTTAACCAGCAATATTTTTTCACCAGCTCGATCACCAGACCGAATCAACAAATAAGGGCCTACCGGAGCGTCCGCGGCGATAGCGAAACTACGTGCAATGGTGTTTTCCTGTTCATCCTCGGGACCTTCGACCACAAATTCGACCACATCGATACTAACTCTGTCCCCGGGACGAACCGTTGCCGAACTGACCGTGTGACCATTAACGCTACTACCATTGGTAGAGCCCAGGTCGCGTAAAAACAGCTGGGAATTGAGAACTTCGATTTCAGTATGGCGCCGCGAAATCTGCGGCAAATCAAGTACCAGGTCGCAACTCGGGTCACGCCCAATAACAATCTTTCCTCCGAGGGGAAAACGTAGGCCCACCACCGACTCGTTGAGCCCTTTTAGACTCCATGCCGAAGAACTATCGTTAGCAGCGGCCAATACTGCTGCCATCTCGTTACCATCAACACCAGGACTCAGAGCGCTTACCAGATCTGGATCTGGTATTTGATCAGCGGCGAGCATATCGGAGACATCAAATTTTTCGGTGGCTAATAATGGATCGACCACTTCGATCTCTATCGATTCCAGATTGATCACATCACCGCCAACAATTGCATCAGAGCCCTGAATCGGCTGGCCATTTTTTTTACAGCCACTGCCGGTCAGGTCGACAGCCAAAACCTGTCCATCCTGACGAAATAGCTCCATCTGAAACTCTGCGACACCACTTTCCGGCAACACCACATCATTCCCCGGATCAGAACCAATCGTAATCCGCGGTCGATCAATGATCACTGCGGAATAACTTCGGTTCTTGAATCTGAGTTCCAGCATTTAATCCCCCTATTGCGGCTTCTCAACCTCCCCAGATTGCGAAACAACGCGTTATATTTAAACTCAAAACCAACTAGAGAATCGTCGGGGCTATTATGGCAAAAAAAACCTCTCTTTGCTTATGTTGACTGTTATCCACAGCTTGCCAATCTACAACATCGATTAGCCGCTGACAGCTCTTCGCTCGTGTTCGGTTTCATTGCTCCTATTGTTACCTTCAGAACAGGTTCTGATCGTCATCTAGATCATCGGAAAATTAATGCGCGAAATCAAACGAACTATTAATTTAAATATTATTGAAGAGAATTTTCGGCGCTTACAAAACCGCGCGCCCAGCAGTGCAATGGGCGCAGTCGTCAAGGCCGATGGTTATGGCCTGGGAATGACCGCAATTGCTAATAGGTTGGCCCACGCTGGCTGTCGTCATTTTTTTGTCGCAACACTCAAAGAGGGGCAAGCACTGCGGAGCCTTTTAACAGAAACCACTATATTTGTTCTTAATGGGTTAAGCAGCTATCCACCACAGGACTTCCATCAGGCCCGACTGATTCCCGTGCTAAATAGTTTTGATGACATCCATGCCTGGTCAGCCGCTGCTGAAGTCACCGAACTCGGCTGTGCTATTCATGTTGATACTGGCATGCAGCGGCTCGGATTAACCATTGACGAATTTGAAGCGCTTAAAAGCGACAGTGAGCTATTAAATTCACTCAATCTGAAACTGTTAATCAGTCACCTGGCCTGTGCTGAACAATCTCAATCTGAAATGAATCAAACCCAGCTGAGACGGTTTAACGGTCTCAGTGATGGACTGCCGGAAATTTCCAGAAGTCTTGCAAACTCCAGCGGAATTTTTCTAGGGTCAAATTTCCAATTTAACCTCTGCCGTGCAGGCGCCGCTCTCTACGGGGTAAATCCCCTGCCTGGGCAGACTAATCCCATGCAACCAGTTGTTTCGGTGAGCGCACCGATTCTGCAAATACGCCAACTTAATCAGGCTTCTAGCGTCGGCTATGGAGCGACCGCGACGATGAATCCTGGCACTCGGTTAGCCACCATCGCCGCGGGCTATGCGGATGGCTACCCGCGCCAGGCAAGCAACCTCAGCCATGTCCAGATTGGCAACTGGCTAGCCCCGGTTGTTGGCAAAGTCTCGATGGATTTGATCAGTGTCGACATCAGCGACCTACCAGTATCGGCGATCTGCGTTGGCGACATGGCTGACCTGATAGGTCCCCTGGTTAGCATCGATGATCTGGCTGCAGCTGCTAACACCATCGGCTATGAAATATTAACCAACCTGGGCAGACACGGTGAGACCCAAACTATCGATTAGTCTTTAATTCACTAACCCTCTAACTCGCTAGGCACTCACATCTGCTTTAAACCGCATTACCCTGCGCTTCGAGTTGATCCGGGCAATGCAGCTAACGCAACCCTGGCCTCATCAAGCATCTCGGCGACAATGGTCGCAGCAGGCTTAACCTGATCAATCAAACCACAGCCCTGACCAGTTGGTAAACAACCCCGATCCGGGTCATCTGAAGTCCCCAGCAGGTCAAGCACATCGGCTTCTCGGGATACCTCCATCTGCGCAGGAAACGCCAATATCTCATTTTCACGGCCCACCCAGGATTGGGTACATTCGTTACGCAAGGTGCGAATCTGCTTGCCGGTATAACAGCGTGTAAGCGTGGTGTCATTGGCACCAGACTCCAGTATCCGCTGTTTCCAGGAGTCCGCGGCATGGGCCTCGTCACTGGCAATAAACCGGGTACCCACCACAGCCGCCTGAGCACCCAGGGCCATCGCAGCAGCTAACCCAGCCCCGTTGGCTATGCCACCAGCAGCTAATACCGGCATATCTCCGGCTGCAGCAACTACCTGCGGCAACAAGGTCATTAAACCAATGTTGCCGGTGTGACCGCCCGCCTCGGTACCTTGAGCAACAACAAAATCGATACCTGCTTCAAGGGCTTTCTGGGCATGTCGCGGCGCACCAACCATAGCGCCTACCAGCATTCCGGCATCTTTCGCCCGGGGAATAATCCAGCCTGGGATTCCTAGTGCGCTCAAAAAAATGGGCACCTGCTCTTCAAACATCACATCAATCTGGTCGTCAAAAACGCCGGGCAGCGGCACCAGTAAATCCAGCGCCCAGGGTTTGTCAGTCAAGGATTTTATGGTGCGGATACCTTGCCGAATTTCATCTGGCTCAAGACCGGCTGCTCCGTAAATACCAAGACCGCCGGCGTTGGAAACCGCCGCGACCAGCTGAGGCCATGAGACCCCGCCCATTCCCGCGAGTACGACCGGAAATTCAATCCCAACCATTTCGCAAAAAGGGGTACTCAAATCAAATTCCTGCTCCAACTCTCCTCTCCTTTAAGGCCCTAGTTTTTACTGTTTTTTTTAGGTTATTTCATTAACAAGTTCAACTTTTCGATCCGGCCGAATACGAACCATCGCCACTGCATTATCTTCAGTTTTTATAATTTCTACTGGGTATCCACCGAGCCGAATACTCATTCCGGTGGCTGGAATTTCCTCCAGGTAATCCAGTATTTGACCATTAAGGGTTTTCGCTCCCTCCTCTGGCAGGCTCCAGCCCATCTGTCGATTGAGTTCACGAACGGTCACACTGGCCCTTACCAGAAAACTATTATCATCCTGCGAGTGCACAACCCCCGGCAACAATGCCTGTTTATCGGACAGCTCACCAACAATTTCGGCCATCACATCTTCCAGGGTCACTAGCCCAATGGGATCACCATATTCATTCACCACCATCACTAATCGGGATCGATTTTGACGGAAGTTAAGTAGCTGGTTGGTCAGGGTTGTACCCTCAGGTACAAATTCGGTCGGCTGTAAGTGACCCTCTATCAGCTTGCTATCAGCGTCATCATCATTGAGCAGAGGAATCACTCGTCGGCAGGAAACAATCCCCAACAAATTATCGATACCACCACGACAGACCGGCAAACGGCTATAAGGACTGGTTACGATCTGCTCGCGCAGCTCCTCCCAACTATCATCCAAATCTAACAAATCCAGCTCTGGCCGCGGCACCATCACGTCATCGACCACGACCGAATGCATATCTAGAATACGCAACAACATTTCCAGCTGATCTGCCTGGATTTGATGCCCCCGGGTGTCGTTGAGAAAAGTTTTAACTTCTTCACGGCTCAACTGAGCGCCAGTGGCGTCGGTCGCACTGACCCCAAACAAACGCAACAGAGAATTAGAAAAGCCATTAATTAATAACACTAATGGATAACTAATAAACAGTAGCGGTGTTAACAACCAGGAAGCAGGAAAAGCCACTCGTTCTGGCTTGATGGCGGCAAGGGTTTTTGGTGCAACCTCGGCGAACAAAAGCACCACGATAGTAAGAAGTCCGGTACCCAGCACGAGGCCACTTTCACCCCAAAGCCGCAACGCAATAACCGTTGCCAATACGGTGGCCAGAATATTGACCACGTTATTGCCCAGCAAAATGACCGCCAATAGCCGGTCGGGGCGACTTAACAGCGCCTGAGTACGCAGCGCGGCGGGATTTTTTTGCGCGACCAGATGCCTCAGCCGATAACGACTCAACGCCATCAGGGCCGTTTCAGAGCCTGAAAAAAAAGCCGAACAAATGATTAAAAAAAATAGCAGCGTAAATAATACTGCCAGGGGCACTAAATCCAACGAGAAGACACCTTAATGACTAAAGGACGCGAAGTATTTAGTCACCGAGGGCCAGGAGTCAAGAATCACCTCAACTCAGATAAAATAAAGCTGACCGATACGGGGCCTTCAACCCACAGCAAGATCGAGTCCCTGTTGTAACCATTTGACCGCTGAACCCTGATTCTGCTGCTCAATACAAAGCTGCGCTAGCTCACTGCAAGCTAATGCACTCGGCTCTGTTTCAACCAGGGACTCATAATAGCCAATAGCGATTTCCCGCTGCCCGGTTTTACTGGCTAGTCGGCCAGCGGCCAGCAGCAGGCCTGGTTGTTGGGGGTTTTTATCCAGCCATTTTTTTATTAACACAAAACGCGCCTCAAGATCCCCTGACTCAATTTGCCCAAACAGGTCAAGCAACTCTTGGTCCAGCCCCTTGTTTAATCTTCGGGTTAACAATTTTATCGCACGTTCATTCTGCCCGTCTTCGATAAGAATACGCAGGTAATAAACCAAAAACCTGGCATCGGCGGTAAATTTTTTGGGCATTTGACGCCAAGCGTCCTGGATATCACTCGCGGATTGAAGCAGTTCCAGACGACACTTTGTACTAACCTGCTGACTCTGCTCTTTAGTGAGTAACTTACTTCGCCTAAGTTGAGGTACCAAAGCCAACAAACCCTGCCAGTCATCCAGCTCTGTATAAATTTTCTGCAATAGCGTTAACACGTGAAGATGCCGTGGCTGAAGCTTCTGTAGCGACAGTAAAACTTGCAAAGCCTGATCAGAAAAGCCACTTTCATGAAGGCTCTCGGCACGTAGCAGTCCAACCGCTATTTGACTGGATTTATCGGCAGTTGACTCCAAACGCAGTGCATCAGCCAGGTAGCGATCTCGACTCTGGTCATCGCCTGCCATTTGGGCGGCCCGGGCGGCACCAAGGTAATTCAGTAATGGGGCCTGACTATGACCGACTCGGTTAAGAAGTTTTTTCTCGGCTTTACGCCAGCGACCCTGGGCCAATTCAATCAGTCCACTACCCAACGACTGTTGCGCCAATCGCAATTTACGACCGGCCAACCAAGCCATTAACCGAAGCAGGAGCAGATAAAAGCTAATCAACAAAGCAACCACAACCACCAGGTTGCTCACCTCCAGCCGCCAACCATTCCAGACTAACAGTAGAAAACCCTGATCCTGGCCAATCCACAATGACACCCCAACACCAATCCCTAACACCACAATCGACATCAGCAGCAGTCGCACCGTTATCGCTCCTGCGCCGCCAACCGGACATCAAGCCACTCAAGGGGCTTACTGATATCGGGATACTCGACCTTCACAGGGGTTCTACCGAGCAAATTTAGCTCAACCAAAATAGCCGCCACCGGCGGTGAAGTTTGGTCAAAATATTTTTCTATTAACACCACAACCTGATTCAGCCGCAGAGCAAAATTATTACCCTCTCGAGCAAGGTCTAGCTCCGCAAGTAATAGCTGAGCCTGTAGATTAAATTTTAAGCCTTGTAACTGTTGAGCGGTTATCAGCACCGGATCTTCGCTGGTGACTCTTTGAATGCTAATCAAACTCGATAGCTGCTCAATCAACCTGCCCCAGCCGCGACTCAAAATTGGCGCCAGTCATCAATTTCAAGCTCAGCCAGAGCGCCCAATTCAGGCAATACCGGTTGAGGTTCTGGCCT